>NZ_JAMYUW010000007.1:0-221933 GCF_040323315.1 Mesorhizobium sp. M0047
TCCCGCTCAGCCACAAACGACTCAAGGCACGATGGGCCGATCAAAACCTGCTTAGCCTCTTTACTCATATGCGATAGCCCTGCCCTTGTGGGGAGGGTTAGGGTGGGGCCCTCTTCGCAAGAAATCCGTGTCCTACCCCGCTCTCAGTCCTTCCCATGCCGTGAATACCGAGACCGCAACCAGGAGCAGTCCGGCTGCCCGGCCGGCAAAGGCGGTCGCCTGGGGATTGGCGACCAGCAGATTTCGGCTGCGGCCGGCGGTGACGGCGAGCCCGCCATAGAC
Organism: Mesorhizobium sp. M0047; assembly: GCF_040323315.1. Lineage (NCBI taxonomy): Bacteria > Pseudomonadati > Pseudomonadota > Alphaproteobacteria > Hyphomicrobiales > Phyllobacteriaceae > Mesorhizobium > Mesorhizobium sp. M0047. The sequence continues at coordinate 283 of NZ_JAMYUW010000007.1, forward strand.
GGTAAACTGCATGGTGATCGTCATCAATCCCATGATGGACGCCTGGATCCAGATCGGACCGTAGGCCGGCTTCAGAAATTGCGGATAGACCGCGAAGACGAAGAGATAGGCCTTTGGATTGATCAGGCAGATCACCAGCCCCTGGCGAAACGCCTTCCATGCGGAACGGCTGCCGGCAGGCCCCGCAGCGCCGACCTTGATCGAGCTGCGCATCAGCGACAGGCCTATGAAGGCCATGTAGGCGGCGCCGGCAATCAGCAGCGGATTGTAGAGGATCGGCACGAAATGCATCAGCAGGCCGACGCCGAGCGCGCCGTTCAGCGTGTGTACCATGCCGCCCAGCATGATACCGCCGGTCGCGGCAAGTCCCCTGTTGCCGCCACCGGTCAACGCATTGGCAAGCACGAAAAGCATGTCCATGCCCGGCACGATGATGATGCCGAACAGGAGGAGACAGAAGAGCCAGAGATTTGCCGCGTAATCCATGTCAGTTGCCTGTCGCTTCGCCGGCTAGGCCGCAGCGGAATGTGTTGATTCTCAACCCGATAGGCGCTCCTATAGAACAGCCCAACTGACGATGGTGTGTCAGTTGTCATCGGAAACCCGGGTGAAAAATGCGAAAGGCGTCACGCCTGTTCGAGATCATCCAGATCATGCGGTTGGCGCGGCAGCCGGTAACGGCGGCGACGATTGCCGAGCGGTTGGAAGTCGCGGTGCGCTCGATCTATCGCGATATCGCGGCACTTCAGGCGATGCGCGTGCCGATCGAGGGCGGGCGTGGCATCGGCTATATACTGCGCCCCGGCTTCGACCTGCCGCCGCTGATGTTCTCGATCGAGGAGATGGAGGCGATCGTCCTGTCGCTGGCGCTGCTGGAGCGAACAGGGGACAGCGAGCTCAAGCAGGCGGCCAAGCGTGTCAGTGCCAAGATCGCCGGTGCGGTGCCGCCACCCTTGCGCCAGGCGTTCGATGCCAATGCGCTGCATGCGTGGGGGTTCGCCGCGCCTTCGACCGGCGCGATCGATCTGGCCCTGGTGCGCCGCGCCATCCGCGACGAGGAGAAGCTCGACATCTCCTATCGAGACGAAATGGGCCGCGCCTCCGAGCGGCTCGTCCGCCCGATCGCCCTGATCTACTACGCCGAGACCGCCAATATCGTCGCCTGGTGCGAATTGCGCCAGGCGATCCGCAATTTCCGCAGCGACCGGATCGAGGATTGCCAGGCGACGGGGCTACGGTTCAAGGGCGAAGGCGACCGGTTGCGGCAGGTCTGGGTAGACGGGTGGGAGACGAATGCCTCGAACGCTGGCTAAAAGCGGCCAACGCAAAGCGAATGCCAGAAGCGGACCTACCTCACATCCACCCAGCGCTTTTCCTCGAACGAGCGCGCCATCGCGTGCACGGTGCGCTCGATCTCCAGTCCTTCGGCGAATTCGATGAGCCGCGCCGGCTTGCCGGCAAGCCGCGTCAGCAATTCGTGGCACTCGATGATCTTGAGATCGTTGAAGCCGAGGCCATGGCCTGGCGCCGGCAGGAAGGCGTCGTAGGGCTTGTGGTGCGGCGCCACAAGGATGGTGCGATAGCCTTGCTCGGTCGGGCGGTCGGCGGTGACATAAAGCTGGATTTCATTCATCCGCTCCTGATCGAACAGGATCGACCCCTTCGATCCGAATATCTGGATGGCGATGCGACCCTTGCGGCCCCAGGCCGATCGGTTGACCAGCAACGTGCCGGCGATGCCGTTCTCCAGATGCATCAGCACGCTGGCAATGTCGTAGGTCTCCACCACACGGCGGCCGCCGCTGGCCACCTTGCGATCGGCATAGGGTTTGGCCATGTCGCAAATGACGCTGGCGACACGGCCGAACAGGGCGGAAACTAGCGACAGTGGGTGCACGGCGAAATCGTCAAGCGCACCATAGCCGGAAGCCGCTTCGTGCTTCCAGAAAAACAGCGCTTCGGGATCGGCCATGAAATCCTCGTCCATCTCGATGCGCAGATGGTTGACCTCGCCGATGATCTTCTCGTCGAGCAGCGTGCCGATGTGGCGGATGGACGGGCTCTGGATGTAATTGTAGCCGAGGGCCGCGACCTTGCCGGACTTTTTCGCCGCCGCCGCCATCGCTTCGGCCTCGGCAAAACCTGGCGCCATCGGCTTCTCGCACCACAGATGTTTGCCGGCTTCCAGGATGGCGATGGCCATTTCCGGGTGGAACTGGTTGGGCGTGGTCAGCGAGACGATGTCGACCTCCGGGTCGTTGACGACGGCGCGCCAGTCGCCGGAGGCTTTGGCGAAGCCGAACTCGCCCGCCTTGCGCTGGGCAAGCTCTTCATTGACTTCGCCGAGATGGACCAGCCGCGGCTTGGCAACATCGGGAAAGACGGCGCCGACGGCGCTCCATGCGATGGCGTGACACTTGCCCATGAAACCCGTGCCGATGAGACCGACGCCGACCATTTTCCGTTTCTCCACTGCCTCAAGCGCTGCGTGGATGAATTAATCCATTTTCTCTTGGAATGGAATGTCTGCCTCATTTTTTATGGCATTCTTGCGCAGGCTCACTATGATGAGGCACAGAGGGACGCTTCACGCATGAGCTTGGACAGAGCGACGATGGACGAACGGGTACCTCGCGACTTCGAGACGCTACGCGCAACGATCCTCGATCGGCGCGAAAGCCTGCCCAGGCGCATCGCCCAGATCGCCGCCTATGCGCTCGACAATCCCGACGACATTGCCTTCGGCACCGCCGCAAGCATCGCCGCTTCGGCCGGCGTGCAGCCGTCTACCCTGATCCGCTTTGCCCAGCAGCTCGGCTTCGACGGGTTCACCAGCCTGCAGCAGGTATTCCGCGAGCGGCTGCGCGAGCGCAATTCGTCCTACGACGAAAGGCTGCAAGCCTTGCGCGCCAAGGCCGAAGGCGCCGCGGGCCACCGGGCGATCTTCGACGGCTTCGTCGCCGCCGCCAGCACCTCGCTCAACGACATCTCGCGCACGCTGGACGACACGCATCTGGAAGACGCAATTTCGCTGCTGGCAAGGGCGGAGACAATCTACGTGCTGGCCAAACGCCGCTCCTATCCGGTGGCGTCCTACATCGCCTATGCGCTGGGCAAACTGAAGATCCGCAACCAGCTGATCGAATCAGCCGCCGGCCTGAATGCCGAGATGATCGGTTTCGCCACGCCGGCGGATGCCGTCATCGCCATCTCCTTCTCGCCCTATGCGCCGGCCACCATCGAGGAGGCGCGCAGCATTTCGGAACGGGGCGTGCCTATCGTCGCCATCACCGATAGCTCGTTTTCGCCGCTCGCCCAGTTCGCCAAGGTCTGGTTCGAGGTTGCCGAGGCCGATTTCGCCGGCTTCCGCTCGCTGTCGGCGACGATGGCGCTGGCCATGGCGCTGACCGTCGGCGTCGGCGAGAAGCGACGCGACACGGGCCGCAAGCGCAAAGGTTAGAGGACCTCTACAGGCGCCTCGCCTGCCGCCAAAAGCCGGGCTGCGTCGCGCGCAGGCGGCGAGCCGAACTGGCGGACATACTCCCGGCTGAACTGGGAAGCACTCTCGTAGCCGACGGCGAAGGCGACGCTCGCAACGTTGCCTGGCTGGGCAGCCAGCAAATGGCGGGCTTCCAAGAGCCGGATTTGTTTTTGATACTGGATCGGGCTCATGGCCGTTGCCGCCTTGAAGTGGCGGTAAAATGCAGCGTTGCTCATATGGGCGATTTGGGCCAGGTCGCTGACCCGGACCGGCTGATGGCAATGTGACCGGATCCACGCAATCGCCTGGCCAATCCGGGATAGATGGCCGTCGGCGCGCGCAAGGTGGCGAAGCTTTGCGCCCTGGGGACCTTGCAGCAGCCGAAACAACATCTCGCGTTCGAGCATGACCGACAGCACGGGAATCTCACTTGGCCGGTCGAGCAGCCGCATTATTCGCCGCAATGCGTCGAGCAGATCCTCATTGACGGGCGAGGTGGAGAAATTGTCTCCGCCGAGTGCCGGCTCGTGCTCGACGAGAAGGGCGGCAATGGCCTGCAGATCGAGGGTAAAGCCGATTGCCAGGTAGGGATGTCTGGGGCTGGCTGCCACCAACTGGCTGATGGTGGGCGTGTCGACGGTGTAGATGAAATAGCTGGCGGGATTATAGCGGAGGGTCCGGTCTCCGATCAGAACCGTTTTCGCGCCCTGCAGCACGAACAGGATCCCCGACCCCCATACCCCCGCCATTGGTGCCGTAGCGACTTCGCTGCGGCCGATCGAAACGCGGGGAATCGCCGTTGTCGTTCGTCGCCCGCGCGCATGACGGCCGGCGATATCGATCAGCTCCTGCAGTGCCTCGCTCATGGCATCAGTTTCGCGCGTCCATCGTGGCCGCGCAACCCATATGAGAGGATTAGGCAAGAGCCGAAGAGTTTTCGGCGCGCGGCATTCCTCATAGGGCGCCATCTCTGGGTCTTCGACATGGAGAGATGGAGAACCCAAATGACGAAATCGAAAACCGCCGTGGTGACAGGCGCCAACAAGGGCATCGGCCGCGAGATTGCCCGGCGTTTGGCGACGATGGGCTTCAAGGTGTGGCTTGGCGCCAGGAATGCCGAGCGCGGCATGGCGGCAGCGCAGGAATTGTGCAGCGAAGGCCTGGATGTTCAATGGCTTGCGCTGGATGTCACACAGGACGAAAGCGTCGCGGCGGCCGCCAGAACTGTCGAGGCGGAAAGCCCTTGTCTCGACGTGCTGGTGAACAATGCCGGCGTCGCCATCAACTACGAGCTGCCGCCGAGCCAGCAGCAGCTTCCCGATGTCAGGGCGACCTATGACGTCAATGTCTTCGGGCCGATCCGCGTGACCCAGGCTTTCCTGCCGCTGCTGCTTGCAGCGCCGGCCGCCCGCATCGTGACGGTGAGCAGTTCCACGGGATCCATCGGGCGCGCGCTCGATTCGGGCACGCCGAACCAGTCGGTCAACCTGATGGGTTATGGCAGTTCCAAGACGGCCCTGAATGCCATCACCGTCGCCTTCGCCCGCGAACTTGCGCCACAAGGCATCAAGGTCAATGCAGCGGCGCCCGGCTATACCGCCACCGACCTGAATGGATTTAGAGGCCACCGCACCGTGCAGCAGGCGGCCGAGATCGTCATACACCTGGCGACCCTGGATGCCGATGGTCCGAACGCCGGGTACTTCAACGACGATGGCCCGCTGCCATGGTGAGCGGAGCCAGGCCGGCCAAAGTGTCTTCCCGAACGCGACACCTGGTGGCACTTTTCGCCGAAGGAACGCTCATTCCATATTGACTATGGATTGGAATTATTATTTCATATTCCCGGCACCACGCTGCCGCTCGCGCGTGTTACCCAACAATGTTGTTCATGACAACAAGGCCGACGGGAGGTTCCAATGAGCGAAGCCGTGGACGCGAAACAGGCGCCGCTCGACGTGATCACCATCGGTCGCGCGTCCGTCGACCTCTACGGCCAGCAGATCGGCTCGCGGCTGGAGGATATCACCTCCTTCGCCAAGTCGGTCGGCGGCTGCCCGGCCAACATTTCGGTCGGTACGGCCAGGCTCGGCCTGCGTTCTGCGCTGTTGACCCGCGTCGGCGACGAGCAGATGGGCCGCTTCATCCGCGAGCAGCTCAAACGTGAAGGTGTCAATGTCGACGGGCTGAAGACCGACAAGGAGCGGCTGACGGCGCTAGTGCTGCTCTCGGTCGAGGACGAAGGCGTCTCGCCGATGATCTTCTACCGCTCGGACTGCGCCGACATGGCGCTGGCGCCGGAAGACATCGACGAGGCCTTCATCACCTCGGCGCGGGCGATCGTCGTCACCGGCACGCATTTTTCCCGCCCCAACAGTGATGCCGCGCAGCGCAAGGCGATTCGCATCATGAAGGCCAAGGGCGGCAAGGTGGTGTTCGACATCGACTACCGGCCCAATCTCTGGGGTCTTGCCGGTCACGCCGAAGGCTTCGAGCGCTATGTCAAATCGGACCGCGTCTCGGCCCAGCTGAAGACGGTGCTGCCCGATTGCGACCTCATTGTCGGCACCGAGGAAGAGATCATGATCGCGTCGGGGGCCGATGATTGCCTGAGCGCGCTGAAGGCGATCCGCTCGCTGTCGTCCGCCACCATCGTATTGAAGCGCGGCGCCATGGGCTGCATCGTCTATGACGGACCGATCAGCGACGATCTCGAGGACGGCGTCGTCGGCAAGGGGTTCCCGATCGAGATCTACAATGTGCTCGGCGCCGGCGACGCGTTCATGTCCGGCTTCCTGCGCGGCTGGCTGGGGGGCGAAGACCATGCGACGGCGGCGACCTGGGCCAATGCCTGCGGCGCCTTCGCCGTGTCGCGGCTGCTCTGCGCGCCGGAGTATCCGACCTTCGAGGAGCTGCAGTTCTTCCTCAAGCACGGCAGCAAGCATCTGGCCTTGCGCAAGGACGAGGCGATCAACCACATCCATTGGGCGACGACGCGCCGGCGCGACATTCCCTCGCTGATGGCGCTCGCCTGCGACCACCGTGTGCAGCTCGAGGATGTGGCGGCGAAAGCTGGCGCCAATCCGGCGCGGATCGAAGAATTCAAGGTGCTGGCGGTCAAGGCGGCAGCGAAGGTCGCCGCCGGCCGCGACGGCTATGGCATGCTGATCGACGAGAAATACGGCCGCAAGGCGATGTTCGAATTCGCCCGCCATCCCTTCGCCTGGCTCGGGCGGCCGGTCGAACTGCCGGGATCGCGGCCGCTGCGCTTCGAATTCTCGCAGGACATCGGCTCGCAGCTCACCGAATGGCCGGTCGATCACTGTATCAAGTGCCTGTGCTTCTACCATCCCGACGATCCGGCAGCCTTGAAGGAAGAGCAGCAGCAGAAGCTGCGCGCACTGTTCGAAGGCGCGCGGAAAGTAGGCAGAGAACTTCTCATCGAGATCATCGCCGGCAAGCATGGCAAGCTGGACGACACGACGATCCCGCGCGCGCTGGAGGAACTCTATGCGCTCGGCATCAAGCCCGACTGGTGGAAGCTCGAGCCGCAGGCGTCGAGCGGTGCCTGGGCCAAGATCGAAGCCGTCATCCTGAAGCACGATCCGTGGTGCCGCGGCGTCGTGCTGCTTGGGCTGGAAGCGCCGCAGGACGAGCTGGAAGCGGCTTTCGCAGCCACCGCCAAGGCGCCGATCGTCAAGGGTTTTGCCGTCGGCCGCACCATCTTCGTCCATGCGGCCGAACAATGGCTGGCCGGCAAGATGTCGGATGACGAAGCTATCGCCGACATGGCGCAGCGCTTCGAACAGCTGACTGAAGCGTGGCTTGCCGCGCGCGGCCGCAAAGCGGCATAAGAAGCGCGGCACAACGACTGCGGAGGAGACACCATGAGCAAGACAATCCGCCTGACGATGGCGCAGGCGCTGACCCGCTTTCTCAGCAAGCAGATGACCGACATCGACGGCAGGCAAGTCCCGATCTTCGGCGGCGTCTGGGCGATCTTCGGCCACGGCAACGTCGCCGGCATGGGCGAGGCACTTTATCAGGTGCGCGACGAATTGCCGACCTTCCGCGCCCACAATGAGCAGGCGATGGCGCATGCGGCGATCGCCTACGCCAAGGCCAATTTCCGTCGCCGCTTCATGGCCGCGACGTCTTCGATCGGTCCCGGTGCGCTCAACATGGTGACGGCCGCGGCACTCGCCCATGTAAACAGGTTGCCCGTCCTGTTTCTGCCCGGCGATGTCTTCGCCAACCGCATTCCCGACCCCGTGCTGCAGCAGGCCGAGGATTTCTCCGACGGCACGGCGACGGTCAATGACTGCTTCCGTCCGGTGTCGCGCTATTTCGACCGCATCACCCGGCCGGAGCAGATCATCCCGGCGCTGAGCCGCGCCATGGCCGTGCTGACCGATCCGGCCGAATGCGGCCCGGTGACGCTGTCGCTTTGCCAGGACGTGCAGGCCGAGGCCTATGATTATCCCGAAAGCTTCTTTGCCGAGCGGGTCTGGCACCAGCGCCGGCCGCGCCCGGATCGTCACGAACTGGCCGCCGCGGTGGCGGCGCTGAACGGAGCAAAAAAGCCGCTGGTGATTGCCGGTGGCGGCGTCCTCTATTCCCAGGCTTCGGACGAGCTGGCGAAATTCGTGGAGAGCGCCGGCATTCCGGTCTGCGAGACGCAAGGCGGCAAATCCTCGTTGCCGGACGAGCATCCGCTCAACATGGCGGCGGTCGGCGTCACCGGCACCTCGGCCGCCAACCGGCTGGCCGAAGAAGCCGATGTCGTGCTTGCCATCGGCACACGCCTGCAGGATTTCACCACCGGCTCCTGGGCGCTGTTCAAGAACTCCGGCAAGACCATCATCGGGCTCAACGTGCAGCCTTTCGACGCCGGCAAGCACCGCGCGTTGCCGCTGGTCACCGATGCGGCGGAGGGTTTGGCTGAACTGGGTGCAGCGCTTAAAGGTTGGAAGGCGCCGGCGACCTGGACAGACAATGCGGCCACCGGCAAGACGGCCTGGCAGGCCGAGGCCGCCAAGGTGACCGCGTCGACCAATGCCGCCTTCCCGTCGGATGCGCAGGTGATCGGTGCAGTGCAGCGCGCGATGGGCTCAGGCGTGACGCTGTTGCATGCTGCCGGCGGTCTGCCGGGCGAATTGCACAAGCTCTGGCAGGCTGGCGCGCCCGGCTCCTATCACGCCGAATACGGCTTCTCGACCATGGGCTACGAGATTGCCGGCGGGCTGGGCACCAAGATGGCGAAGCCCGACGAGGAGGTCGTTGTCATGATCGGCGACGGCTCCTACCTGATGCTGAATTCCGAGATCGCCACCTCGGTGATGCTTGGCCTGAAGCTGACCATCGTGCTGCTCGACAACAGAGGTTATGGCTGCATCAACCGGCTGCAGATGGCGACCGGCGGCGCCAACTTCAACAACCTCCTGAAGGACGCGCGCCACGAAGTCCTGCCCGACATCGACTTCGCCGCACACGCGGCGAGCATGGGCGCGATCGCGGAGAAAGTGCCGTCCATTGCCGGGCTGGAAAACGCGCTGCAGAAGGCGAAGACAAACAGCCGCACCACTGTGCTGGTCATCGACACCGACCCGCTTGTCTCCACCGATGCCGGCGGCCATTGGTGGGATGTGGCGGTGCCGGAAGTGTCGGCACGGCCGCAGGTCAACGTGGCGCGCAAGGCCTATGACGAAAAGCGGCAGATGCAGAGTGTCGGCGATTGAATTTTTGCGCCGCCAAGCCCTACCTCCCCCTTGTGGGGAGGTCGGACCGAAGGTCCGGGTGGGGGTCCGGCGCCGCACCCCCACCCGCTGCTTCGCAGCGACTTGCCGGGGCGAGCCACGGGTCTCGCCCGTCCTTCGGACCCCCACAAGGGGGAGAGTGAATACGAACTGAAACTGGAGTGACGACTTGAAAGCCAAACTGGGCATGTCCCCCATTGCGTGGTGGAACGACGATCTTGCGGAACTCAGCGATGACGTGTCGCTGGAGGAGTGTTTGCGCCAATCGCGTTCGGCCGGCTTCACCGGCATGGAAATGGGCCGGCGTTTTCCCAATGATCCCGATGTCATGCTGCCGATCCTCAAGGCGGCCGACGTGACGCTGTGCGGCGGCTGGTTCTCCGGCACGCTGGTCGACGGGGAGATGGCCGACAACAAGGATCGCATCCAGCCGATGATCGACCTGTTCAAGGCCGTGAACGGGCCTTGCATCGTCTATGGCGAGGTCGGCCGCTCGATCCAGGGCGACCGTTCGAAGCCGCTGGCAACCAAGCCGAAGCTGTCGGACGACGAGATGAAGGCCTATGCGAAGCGCCTCACCGAATTCGGCGAATGGTGCGCCGAGCAAGGCATGCCGCTGTCCTATCATCACCACATGGCGGCGGTGGTCGAGACCGAGCCGGAGCTCGACGCGTTCATGCGCTATTCGGGCGATGGCATTCCATTGCTGCTCGATGCCGGCCATCTGGCATTCGCCGGCGGCGACGTGCTGCGCGCCATCGACAACCATCACAAGCGCATCAGCCATGTGCATGTGAAGGACGTGCGCATGGGCGTGATCGAGAAACTCGACCGCACGAAACAGTCCTTCCTCGACGCGGTGGCGCTGGGTGCCTTCACGGTACCGGGCGACGGCTCGCTGGATTTCGGCGCCATCGTGCAGCGCTTTGCCGACCATGGCTATGAGGGCTGGTTCGTGGTCGAGGCCGAGCAGGATCCGAAGAAGAACCCGCCGCTCAGGATGGCGCAGGTCGGCTACAAGGAATTGATGCGCGTCATGACCGCCGCCGGCTACACGGTCGAAACGCAAGGCTTTCCAAATGTCTGATCAAGGGAGGCCTGATGCGATGGGTTCCCGGCAAAGCCGATTGCTGTAGATTGGCCCGATGAAAGATTACGAACACCCCTTCTTCCGGCCTTTGTGGCGGCGTGTCGCCGTCGTCGCGGTCTGCGTCATCTGGTCGATCATCGAGTTCGCCACCGGCACGCCGTTCTGGGGCGTCATCGCGCTTGGTTTCGCCGGCTACGCCGTCTGGCAGTTTTTTTACCTCTACACGCCCGCGGACGAGGGCAAGGCCGAGGCCGAACCGAAGGAGTGACAGGGATGTCGAAGCTGCTGGTGAAGGCCGACAAGGGCCATGGCCGCGTCGCCCATGTGACGCCGGAGAACGCAAGCTGGAGCTATGTCGGTTTCGACCTGCATCGGCTGCGGCCCGGCGAGAGCGCTTCCGGAAAAACCGATGATCGCGAAGTCTGCCTGGTGTTCGTCACCGGCAAGGGCAAGGCGAGAGGCGGCGGCAAGGATCTCGGCCTGCTTGGCGAGCGCATGTCGCCCTTCGAGGGCAAGCCGTGGTCGGTCTATGTGCCTGAGGGATCCGACTGGTCGGTGACGGCGGACACCGAGCTGGAACTCGCCGTCTGCTCGGCGCCGGGCCTTGGCGGCGGCCTGCCGGTTCGCGTCATCGCGCCGAACGATCTCGGCCAGGAGGTGCGCGGCAAGGGCACCAACACGCGCTACGTCACCAACATATTGCCGGAGGGCAAGCCGGCCGATTCGCTGCTGGTGGTCGAGGTCATCACGCCCGGCGGCCATACGTCGAGCTATCCGCCGCACAAGCATGACCAGGACAATCTGCCTGAGGAATCCTATCTCGAGGAAACCTACTATCACCGCCTCAACCCGCCGCAGGGCTTTGCCTTTCAGCGCGTCTATACCGACGCCGACAAGCACGGCCATCGCGCGCTCGACGAAGCGATGGCGATCGAGGATGGCGATGTCGTGCTGGTGCCCAAGGGCTATCATCCCTGCGCCGCCTGCCACGGCTACGACCTCTATTATCTCAACGTGATGGCCGGACCGAAGCGGACGTGGAAATTCCACAATGCGCCTGAGCACGAATGGCTGATGAAGGCCTGATCGATCGTCTCTTCCGGGTAAAGCTGTTGGTCCAACCCGGAAAAAACGTCGGCTAAGGACCGGAAGGCTCGATTTGCCTTCGAAAACCCGTCAAAGCTTCGTCAATCCGTCATGGAAATCACCTATGGCAAGGGGCTGACGAGGACTCCTGATGCGCTACGCCCTCTATTTCACCCCACGGCAGGACGAGCCGCTGGCGCGGATCGCCGCCGACTGGCTTGGCCGCGACCCGTTTGGCGGCGCGACAAGGCCGGCCGAGGCAGTGGCCGACCTATCGGCGGCGGAAGTTGCTTTCCACACAGCTTCGGCGCGCCGCTATGGTTTTCACGCGACGCTGAAAGCCCCTTTCCGCCTGGCCGCCAGCGAAATCGAAGCGTCGCTGCGCGCCGCACTCGACCATTTCGCCGAGGCGACGCCGGCGGTGACCATCCCGCGTCTCGTCGTCAGCCAGATCGACGGCTTCTTCGCACTGGTGCCGGAAGGCCCGCTGCCGGTGCTCAACCGCTTCGCCGATGACGTGGTGCTCGGCTTCGACCGGTTTCGTGCGCCGTTGACCGAGGCGGAAATCGAGCGGCGCAGCCCGGATTCGCTGAAGCCGGCCGAGTTCCGCAATCTCTGCCAATGGGGCTATCCCTATGTCTTCGAAACCTTTCGCTTCCACATGACGCTGTCCGGCCGGGCGGGGTCACAGGAAAGCCCTCGTTTGCGCGCAGCAATCGACAGTCTGTTTGCGCAGGTGCTGCAACAGCCGCTGCTGGTGGATGCGCTGACGTTGTTCGTCGAAACCGAACCGGGTGCACCGTTCATGGTGCTTTCGCATCATGCGCTCGGGCGCCGCCCGGCCAGAAAAACTGCCTGACACCCAGCCGGAATAACCCCAGCCGGAATAACCAAGGACTGCCTGAAATGACCGCCGAGACTGTTCTCCACAACGCCCGCATCGTGCTTGCCGACGAGATCGTCGAAGGTTCGCTGGTGCTGCGCGACGGCCTTATCGCCGGCATCGACGTCGGCACCAGCCAAACCAGTGGGAGCATGGCCGGCGAGGATATGGGCGGCGACTACATCATTCCCGGGCTGGTCGAGCTTCACACCGACCATCTCGAAGGCCACTACGCGCCGCGGCCCAAGGTGCGCTGGAATCCGATCGCCGCCGTGCTCGCCCATGACGCGCAAGTGGCGACCGCCGGCATCACCACCGTGCTCGACGCCTTGCGCGTCGGCATGGACGAGGACGCCGACCTGACATCCGCCGATATCCGCAAGCTGGCCGATGCGATCGAGGACAGTGTGCAGCAGGACCGTCTGCGGGCCGACCATTTCATCCATCTGCGCTGCGAGGTTTCGGCGCCGGACTGCCTCAAGGCGTTTGCCAATTTCGACGGCGACGAACGGGTGAAGCTGGCATCGCTGATGGACCATGCGCCTGGCCAGCGCCAGTTCGTCAATCTCGAGACCTATGCCTATTATTACCAGCGCAAGCTGAAGCTGACCGATCGCGACTTCAAACTGTTCTGCGAAAAACGCATGGCGGAATCGGCGCGCAATTCGGTACCGAACCGGGCAGTGATCGCCGCCGCCTGCCACGAGCGCGGCATCGTTTTGGCAAGCCACGACGACGCTACGCTTGGCCATGTCGGCGAGGCGATCGAACAGGGCGTGCGCGTCGCCGAATTCCCCACCACGGAGGAAGCCGCCAGGGCCTCGAAAGAGGCCGGACTCGGCGTGCTGATGGGCGCGCCCAACGTCATGCGCGGCGCCTCGCATTCGGGCAATGTCTCGGCCCGCACGCTGGCCAGCGACGGCCTGCTCGACATCTTGTCGTCCGACTACATCCCCTTCAGCCTTATCCAGTCGGCGTTCTTCCTCGGCGACGTCGTCGACGGCATTTCATTGCCGCAGGCGGTCGCCATGGTCTCGAAAAACCCGGCCGAAGCGATTGGCCTGACCGACCGCGGCGTCATCGAGGAGGGCCGCCGCGCCGACCTCGTGCGCGTGCGCGTCGACGACCATGTCCCGGTGGTACGCACCGTCTGGCGCCAGGGACGCCGGGTCGCATGATGGTCTCGGCGTCGATCGAGCGTGAATTGTCGGCGGAGACGTTTCCGATCCGCGATGGCGTCTTCGTCGCCGTCGTCGGCCCAAGCGGCGCCGGCAAGGACACGGTGATCGGCTTCGCCCGCGCCTGCTTCACTGAAGAGACCCGGCTGGAGTTCATCCGCCGGGTCATCACCAGGCCGAGCGATGCCGCCAGCGAGGATCACGACACGCTGGCCGAGGCCGCTTTCGTGGAAGCCGAAGCCGATGGCGCCTTCGCCATTTCCTGGGAGGCGCACGGCTTGCGCTATGGCATCCCCGTCGATGTCGACTGGTCTGTCGCCAATGGCCGTGTCGCGGTGGCGAATGTGTCGCGCGCGATTATCCCGACGCTGCGCGAGCGCTATGCCAATCTGGCCATCGTCGAGATCACCGCCTCGCCTGAAGTGCTGGCCGAGCGGCTGGCGATGCGCGGCCGCGAGTCACGCGGCGAAGTGCTGGCGCGGCTGGCGCGAAGCGCCAATGTCACTCTGTCCGGCCCTGGCGTCACCTCGATCGACAATAGCGGCCCGCGCGACGCGGCGGGCGAGCGCTTCGCCGAGGTACTGCGCAAGGCGATGGCCTTTTCCGACATGTCGGGGCTGATCTAACCTGCTTCGAGCCGGCCTATTCCGCGGCCGCACCTGCGGCGCTTTTGCGAGTGGCGTCGACCATCAGCCGCCGTTCCCGGAACACGCCCCATTGCTGGTCGACCAGCACACCGATGAGGATGACGCCGCCCATCACCGCGAAGTTGAGCGAGGACGGGATGCCAAGCAGGTTGACGAGGTTCTGCAGCTCCTGCAGCAGCACCGTGCCAAGGATGACGCCGATCAGCGAGCCCTCGCCGCCGCGCAGCGAGAAGCCGCCGAGAACGGCGGCCGCGATGGCGTAGAGTTCGTAGAACTGGCCGTGGCTGGCCGGCGAGATCGAGCGCGTGTACATGGCGAAATAGATCGCCGACAGCGCCGTTAGCACGCCGCAGATGACGTAGGCGGCCATGACGATGCGGCCGGTGCGGATGCCCGAATATTTCGCCGCCTCCTCGTTCTTGCCGATAGCGTAGAGATAGCGGCCGAACACCGAGCGGTGCAGCACCACCCACATGACGATGGCGATGACGATCAGCGCGATGAAGCTGTTGGGAACGCCATATGAACGCCCGGCGGTGAGGAATTCGAGATCCGGAAAGTTCTGGCCGAAGGCAAAGCCGGCGGTGCCGTCGGCGGTATAGAAGCGGGCGACGCCGCGATAGATGAGCAAGCCGCACAGCGTGACGACGAAAGGCTGCAGCTTGAGCCGCGTGATCAGCCAGCCATGCACTAGGCCGATGATGGCACCGAGCAACAAGATCAGCACGAAGGCCAGCGGCCAGCCCACCTCGCGCACGGCGATGAAGTCGATGAACAACGTTCCCAGCAGCGCAACCACCGAGCCGACCGACAGTTCGATGCCGCCGGTGATGATGACGAAGGCCTGGCCGATCGACAGGATTCCGAACAGGCCGATCAGGTTGGAGGTGTTGGCGAGGTTGATCGGCAACAGGAAGCGCGGATTGATGATCGCCACGATGGCGCCGACCACCAGGATCAGGATCAGCAGGCCGAGATCTTTCTTGCTCATCGTCTTCTCCCCATGCTGAGCGGCCCGCGCTTGCGCGAGACCCCGGCAAAACCCTATTTCGGCTGCTTGCCCACCGCCAGCAGCAGCACGTTTTCCTGGCTGAACCGGTCCTTGTCGAGAATGCCCGAGATCTGGCCTTCATGCATGACGGCGATGCGGTCGGACACGCCGATCACCTCCTCCATGTCGGAGGAGATCATCAGCACGGCGACGCCGGCATCGGCCAAAGCGCGCATCAGCCCGTAGATTTCCGCCTTGGCGCCGATGTCGATGCCGCGCGTCGGCTCGTCGAGGATCATTACTTTCGGATTCATGGCCAGCCATTTGCCGAGCACGACCTTTTGCTGGTTACCGCCCGACAGCGTGCCGGTGCGCGTCTGCACGGACGGCGCCTTGATGCCGAGATCCTTCTTCTGCTTCTCGGCGGTGGCAATCTCGGCACTTGTGGACACCAGCGAGCGGCGCGCATGCGCCGGCAGATTGGGCAGCGAAATATTCTGGGCGATCGACAGGTCGAGCAGGATGCCGGTCAGCTTGCGGTCTTCCGGCACCAGGAAGATGCCATGCGCGACGGCGTCGGCCGCCGAGCCCAGCACGAGCGGCTTGCCGTCGAGCTCGAGCGCGCCACCAAGGCTTGAGTCGATGCCGAAAAACACCCGCGCCAGCTCGGTGCGGCCGGAGCCGACAAGGCCGGCAAGGCCGAGGATTTCGCCGCGCCTGACGTCGAGATCGACCGGCCGGCCGGGATAGGCAGGGGTGCGGATGGCCTTGGCCGAGAGGGCGGTGGCGCCGGGCGCGCGCGCGGCCTCGGAGGCCTTTTCGCGCTCCTTCAGCATGCGGCCGATCATCAGCTTGACCATCTGGTCATGGCCGATGTCGCTCTTCGGCAAGGTGCCGGCCAGCATGCCGTCGCGCAGCACGACGACGCGGTCGGCGACGCGCTCGACCTCGTGCAGGCGATGCGAAATGAAGATGACGCTGATGCCGTCTGCCTTCAGCGCCTTGATGACGTCGAGCAATTTGTCGGTCTCGGCGAGCGGCAGGCTCGATGTCGGCTCGTCGAGGATGACCAGCCGCGCCTCGATCGACAGCGCCTTGGCGATCTCGACCATTTGCTGCTGCGCCAGCGACAGGGTCGCAACCGGCGTGTCGGCGGAAAAATTGGCGCCGACGCGCTTCAACAGCGGCGCCACCATGGTGCGCAGTTTTGCGCGGTCGACGAGCTTGAACGGCCCGGCGCGCAACGGCTCGCGGCCGAAGAAAATGTTGGCGGCGACGTCGAGATTTTCGAACAGATTGAGTTCCTGATGGACGAAGGCGATGCCCGAGCCCAGGCTGGCTTCGACCGTCAAGCCCTTGTGGGCGGTGCCGTCGACCGTGATCGTGCCGGTGTCCGGCGTGGTGACGCCGCCGAGGATCTTCATCAATGTCGATTTGCCGGCGCCGTTCTCGCCGACGAGGCCGATGACCTCGCCCGGCCGGACCTCCATGGAGAAGCCATCGAGCGCCACGACGCCCGGATAGGTCTTGCGCACGTTCTCGAGGCTGAGGAACGGGGTGGTCGTAGCGATGGATGTATCGGAATAGTTCATCATGCCTGACAGCAGTTGGCGGGCTGACCTTGTGGCAGACTGACGATCCTCGCGCGGTTCGTCAATGCGAGCAGCCGGCCCAAGCGAAGTTGAGCCGGCTGAACTGCTTCAAGTTTTAGTTTCCAGACATTGCCTTCAGGTTGGCGGCATAGGCGTCGACATCATCCTTGCCGATGATCTTTGTGGGAACGATGATGAGGCCGCCTTCCGGGATGCCCGACTTGTCGCCCTTGAGATAGGAAGCCATCAGCTTCATGCCCTGATAGGCCCATTCGAAGGGCTGCTGCACGACGGTTGCGGCAACGGTGCCTTCCTTGACGCCGCCCAGCGTGATCGGATCGTCATCGAAGCCGACGACGGTGATCGAGCCGAGCTTGCCGGCGTCGCGCAGCGCTTCATAGATGCGCGGCGTGTTGTAGGAGTAGAAGCCGACCATGCAGGTGACGTCGGGGCTGGCGACCAGCGCGTCCTCGACGTTCTTCTTGGCGCGCGCCTGGTCGATATCGTCGCCGCGCACGTCGATCAGCTCGATCTTGGTGCCGGCCAGGCCGTCCTTCATGCCCTGGATGCGCTCCTTGGCATTGTCGGCGCCAAGCAGGCCAACGAAGCCGAGGCACTTGCCGCCATTGGGCATCGCCTTCTTGGCGATTTCAGCCGCCTGCTTGCCGGCATCGACGTTGGACGAGCCGATATAGGCGACGCGCTTGGTCTGCGGGGCGTCGCTGTCCGTGGTAAACAGAGCCGTTTCCGAAGCGATCTTGTTGAGCCCGTCGGTCGAGGTCTTGGGATCGACGGCCGAGACCATGATGCCCTTGACGCCAGCCGTCACCAGATCGTCCATCAGCCGCTGCTGGATGGCGACCGAGGACTGCTCGGGATATTTGAGTTCGAGATTGTAATCCGGCAGCTCGCCTTGCGCCTTCTTGACGCCGGCTTCGGCGGCCTTCCAGAAATCGGAAGCGCCGTTGACGACGAAGGCCAGCGTCGGCTTGTCGTCGGCGCGCGCGATTGCCGTGGCCGACAGGCCGAGCAGCAGCGCCGCGGTGGCCACGGATGCATTTCGTATCAAAGATTTCATGTTCAACCTCCCATTTGGTTTAGTCATCAGACAGACTGGTCTTAGTCACCTGAATTTGCCGTTTGCAGCTTGGACGCCCCTCCTCCTCAAAGGGTTTCCGGCAACGAAAGAATGGCGCCCTTCCAGCCACGATCATGGACCTTAGAGACTCATCTCTCGTTCGTAAATAGTCCGATTTGTCTGACATATCGTATGCCCGAGACAAGGCTCGCGGAGATGATATCCGCTCGCCATCGGCCATTTGCACACACTGCAGCCGGGCCCGGACCCAGGCGGCCCGGACGCGACAGATTGACGGTACAGCGCATTCTTGTATTAGTAAACAGTATTAGTTTCGAGGTGGCATCCGGGACGGGATTGCGGTTTCGCGGCGCATCTGGCGCGAGCAGTCGCCTGGCTGCAACAACGCCCGGACTTTGTGGCGCCTGAGTTGTGAGTTGTCCAGATTCGCATGGCGAGTGGACCTCAAGGTTGCTAATAGATATAAATGGCTTGTCGCGATTTCTATAAGCCGACAACGTCCACGCCATCTTGGCGGCCCGACAGGCCGTCGCCAGACGGGCTGAGGGAGCGACATGAGCGATAGTCCGGCCATCGACAAAGCGAGGCGCCGCAAGGCGCCGGCGAAGGGCGCCAGGGGTCGTGTCACCATGACCGATATCGCCAGGGCGGCCGGATGCTCGCAGGCGACCGTCTCCTTCGTGCTCAACAATTCGCCAGGGATCAAGCTGTCGCAGCAGACCCGCGAACGGGTGATCGAGGCCGCGCGGACCCTTGGCTATACGGCGCCCGCCTTCTCGGCGCTTCACCCGGCGTTGCCTGCCTTCAAGGAGCCCGCCTTCGAAGGACTCGACGGTGTGATCGGCTTCGTCGTTGACCAGCTCGCCACCAGCCCGGAAGCCGTCGTCGCCATCGAGGGCGCGCGGCAGGCCTCGTGGAATGCCGGAAACGTGCTCTTGGTGGCGCAGACGCTGGGCGATGCCGTCATGGAGCCGCGGGCCATCGCGGCACTCACCAAGCGGGGCATTTCGGCGCTGATCTACATGACTATCTTCACCCGGGAGATCACCGCGCCCGATTACCTCTACGGCCTCGATATCCCGGTGATCCTGCTCAACTGCTACACATCGGACTACGCCTTCCCGGCCGTGGTGCCGAGCGAGATCGCCGGCGGCCAGAACTCGACCCGCCATCTGATCAGCCACGGCCACCGCCGCATCGCAACCATCACCGGCGAGCCGTGGATGCAGGCGGCACAAGACCGGCTGAAGGGCTACCGCCGCGCACTCGCCACCGCCGACATCCCGTTCGATCCCGAGCTGGTGGTCGAGGGCGACTGGTCGGCCAGTGCCGGCTATGCCGCGACCGTCAAGCTGTTGGCGCTGAAGGACCGTCCGACCGCCATCTTCTGCCAGAACGATCGCACCGCGATCGGCTGTTACGAAGCGCTGAAGGAAGCCGGCCTGCACATCCCCCAGGACATCTCCGTCGTCGGCTACGACGACGAGGAAATCGCCCGGCACTTGTTCCCGCCGCTGACCACCTCGATCCTGCCGCACATGGCTATGGGCCAATGGGCGATCGAGCAGCTGGAGGCGCCGGCGGTGCCGGGGCGAGGACGGTATCCGATCACCAAGCTGGAGTGCCCGCTGGTGGAGCGGGAGAGCGTGCGGGCCGTGGTGGCGGTGTGATAGAAGATATCGCATCACCGCCGAACCGATCGTTGTTCAGCTGCCTCGCCTTGGCCTTGTCCTTGGTAGGTCGCATGGCTGCCCGCCAACGCGGCTTCTCGGACACGCTGACTACGTAGTTCGTTACCGGTTTGTCGGTCATCGCTTCCCTTGGTGAGTTGATAAAATAAAGCCCGCGCCTCTGGCGGAGAGCGCGGGCCGATCGGGGCTGTCGCCCCAATCTTCAGCAGGCGATGGAGGGCACCGCCTGCCGCACACATCAACATTTAGAAACTGCTAATGTTCCATCGAGGCTGTTTGATCGAAACGAAATCCGCTTCCAATCGCGGTTGTCGCTTCTCGGCATTGTAGCGGAACCCCACGGCCGTACGACCGTTTTTCCACCAGAGAAACGAAGGAGTTCGCCACCATGGACTGGAACCGCGTCGAAGGAAATTGGAAGCAGGTCAAAGGCAAGGTGAAGGAACAGTGGGGCAAGCTCACCGATGATGATCTCGATCGCATCGCCGGCAAGCGCGATCAGCTCGAAGGCAAGATCCAGGAACGCTACGGCTTGGCGAAGGATCGCGTACGCCGAGACATCGACGAATGGTACGGCCGACAAGGCTGGTAGACAGCTTTGAGCCAATCAATTTTGAGGCGTTATGGATTGCGCCGCTTTCGTTGGAGCGATCTCGACGATGCACGCGGTTCTCGACCGCCACGGGTTTGGTCGAGCGCCGTAAATTTTTGCCAGTCGCTGCCTGATTGCCTGCGAGCAGTCGACCACCAAGGGCGCTTCAACTTGCGCCGAGCTTCGCAAATCCACATCGTGGCTAGCGTTCGAAGGGTTCGCCAAGCGAGGCGACGCCGTTCAGCCTGAGCAGGCGGCGGTCCGCCGAGATGATACCGAGCACGACGATCGTAACGAGATAGGGAAGGCTGGAAAGCAGTTGCGACGGCACGTCCAGACCGGTCGCCTGGGCGGCGAGGCTCATCAACGAAACCGCGCCGAAGAGGCAGGCACCCAGGAAGATGCGGCCAGCAAGCCAGGTGCCAAAGACAACGAGTGCGATCGCGATCCAGCCACGTCCGGCAATCATGCCATCCGCCCAAAGGGGCGTGTACACCGCCGCCGCATAGGCGCCGGCAAAACCCGCCATCATGCCACCAAAGGCTATCGCCGCGACACGGATGGCGATGACCGGATAGCCGATGGCGTGGGCAGCCTTGGGATTCTCGCCGATCGCCCTCACGACAAGGCCGACCCTCGTATAGGCAAACATCGCCCAGATCGCGAACGTCGCGGCAAGGGAAAGCCATACGACGACGTCTTCGACAAACAGCCTGCCGATTACCGGGATTTCCGAGAGGCCGGGAAAGGCAAGCTTCGGCAGCCCCTTGACCGTCAGGCTCTCGTAGGTTTTGCCGAATAGCGCCGAAAGGCCCTGGCCGAGGATGCCGATCGCAAGGCCTGTGGCGACCTGGTTTGCCCTGAAACCGAGTGCCAGCACTGCAAAGACGAGGGACAGGACGGCGCTGCCGAGGCCGGCGGCGACGAAGCCTAGCAGGTGTCCACCGCCGTGGTAGACGACGATGAACGCGAGCACCGCGCCGAGGGCCATCAGGCCCTCCACGCCGAGGTTAAGGACGCCGGCGCGCTCGACCACCAGTTCGCCGAGTGCGGCAAGCAGAAAGGGGGTTGCGGCTGCGAGCATGCCCGAAATAATGAACTCGACGGCGTTCATGGCTGGCTCCGGAGATGGGGGCGGCGCCACTCGATGCGGTAGCGCACGAAGGCCACAGCGACGAGATAGGCGAGCAGCAAACTGCCTTGGAAGACGCGGACGGCGGCGATCGGCAGGTTCGCCGACACCATCGCATTGTCGCCGCCGATATAAAGGACGGCCATGAAGAGCCCAGAAAAGATGATGCCGACCGGATGCAAGCCGCCTAGATAGGCGACGATGATGGCCGCATAACCGTAGCCGGTCGAGATCGAGCGCTGCAACTGGCCGAGCGGCCCCGCGACTTCCGCGGCGCCTGCCAGTCCCGCCACGAAGCCGCCGATCAGAAGCGACAGCCAAATCGCACGCGCTTCGCTGAAGCCGGCGTAGCCGGCCGCGCGCGGGGCAAGGCCGCCGACCTGGAGCTTATAACCCATGAAGCTTCGCTGCATGAAAACCCAGGCCGCCAGCGAGAGCGCGAGTGCGATGAGCAGCGAGACGTTGACGCGGGTACCCGCGATCAGGGTCGGCAGCATCGCGTCGTTCTGAAACATCACGGATTGTGGGAAATTGAAGCCGGCCGGGTCCTTCCAGGGGCCGAGCAGCAGGTAGTTGAGGACTTGCGCGGCAACGAGGCTCAGCATCAGGGAGACCAGGATCTCGTTCGCATTGAACCTGACGCGCCAGAAGGCGGTGATAGATGCCCAAAGCGCACCTCCGAGGGCCCCGAGAAGCAGCATCAGCGGCCAGATCCACTGCCCGGTCGCCTGCGGAAACCAGACAGGGATCGCCGAGGCGAAAATAGCGCCGAGGATGAACTGGCCCTCCGCGCCGATGTTGACCACTTTTGCTCGAAAACCGATCGCCAGCCCCTGCGCGATGAGGAGAAGAGGCCCGGCCTTGAGCAGCACCTCCGCGAACGATGTCCAGGAGAGGAACGGCTCGAGAAGCATCGCGTACAGCACGGCCGCCGGATCGCGGCCTATGAGCGCATAAAGGCCCAGATTGAGGATGATCGCCATGCCAAGCGCGGCAACCGGGGCCAGCATGGCCGCGACGAGCGAGGCATGCTCCCGGCGGACGAGCGCGGGGAGGAACGTCGCGGCCGAAATGTTCATGCAGGAACCTTCTCTGGCGAGGCATGAGCGCCGATCATGTATCGGCCGATGTCTTCGGGGCGCGTGTCCCGCGTGACCAGAGGCGGACTGAGCATCCCATGATGCAGCACCTGGATGAAATCGCAGAGTTCGAAAAGTTCCTCGAGTTCCTCGGAAATGACGAGGATAGCCATGCCCTCGTTGCGCAGCGCAATGAGCCGCCTTCTGATGGCGGACGCAGCGCCGATGTCTACGCCCCAGGTCGGCTGCGCCACGAAGAGCAGTTTTGGCGAGAGCATCATCTCGCGACCGACGATGAATTTCTGCAAGTTGCCGCCGGACAGCGAGCCCGCTTCGGCAGCCGGGCCGGAGGCGCGGACGTCGTGCTGGCGGATGCATTCGCTGGTGAAAGCCGTCGCTCCGGCGTTGTCGATGAGGCCGTGCCTCACGAGATCGAAAGGATGGGCGGTAAGAACGGTGTTGAGCACGAGCGACATTTCAGGGACCGCGCCGCGTCCGAGCCGGTCTTCGGGCACGAAGGCGAACCCTACTCTCCTGCGCGCCGCCGCGTCGAGTGTGCCTACGTCGCGGCCCATCATGTAGATCCGGTCGCGCTGTTCCTTCAGCATCGCTTCGCCTGAGATGAGCGCGGCAAGTTCGCCTTGGCCATTGCCCGAGATTCCGGCAATGCCAAGGATCTCGCCTGATCGTACCGTGAGGCTGATACCAGAGAGCGGCGTGGCAAAGGGGTCATCGGGCGTGTAATCCATGCCGATTATTTCCAGCCGCTTCTCCCCCTCGGGCATGGCCAATGCCGGCATCACCTCCGGCATGTCGCGGCCGATCATCATGCGGGCGAGGTCGTGCGTATCGTGGTCGCGCGGGTCGACGGTGCCAGTAACGCGCCCTCCACGCAGGATGGTCGCCCGGTCGCAGATCGTGCGAATTTCCTCCAGCTTGTGGGAGATGAAGAGGATGGACACGCCGCGGTCGCGAAGGCGCCTGAGCGTTTCGAACAGCTTCTTCACCGCCTGCGGCGGCAGCACCGAGGTCGGCTCGTCGAGAATGAGCAGCTTCGGATCCGTCATCAGGCAGCGGATGATCTCCACCCGCTGCCGCTCGCCGACCGAGAGCGCGTGCACATCGGCGAGAGGATCTACTTCTAGGCCAAAATCTTTGCCGAGGGTGCGGATGCGCCCCGCCAGCTCCGCTTTGCTGCCGAGCACGACGAGCTGGATGTTCTCGACAACGGTCAGCGTCTCGAACAGCGAGAAATGCTGAAAGACCATGCCGATGCCCCTGCGCCTTGCCTCGGCCGGCGAGGCAAGGCTCAGGAGCTCTCCGTTCCAGACGACGGTGCCCTCGTCCGGCTGTTCAACGCCATAGATGAGTTTCATCAGCGTCGATTTGCCCGCCCCATTCTCCCCTAGAATCGCATGGATCGATTGGGGCGCCACGTCCAGATCGATGGCCTGGTTGGCCCGGACTTGGCCGTAGCTCTTCGAGATGCCGCGGAGCGACAGAAGGGGCGGGGTCATGACTTACTTGGGCAGCGGTGTGGTGACACCCTTGACGTGCCAGTCCATCGCGACGATCTCGGGATCCGCTATCGTCGCCCCGGCGGCGGCGGCTGCGCTGCCGTCGGCCTTGGAGATTGGACCCGTGAAGGGCGAGAAGCTGCCGTCGGCGATCTTCGCCGCCACTTCCTTGATCTTCGCCATCGTGTCGGCCGGGATATCCGAGTTCCAGTCCACGACCTCTACCACCTTTTCGGCGACGCCGAGGAAGGCGTTGGCGCCCTTGAAGGTTCCGGCGATATGGGCATCCACGGAAGCCTTGAAGAAGGGCGACCAGTCCGTCGCGATGCAGCCGAGATATTTCTTCGGCGCATATTTCTTCATCGACGAATTGAGGTTGAACGCATAGACGCCGGCCTCCTCGCAGGCCGAGATGACCGAGGGCGTATCCTGCGCGTTCGAGAAGATCACGTCGCAGTTCTGTGCCATCAGCGCCTTGGCGGCTTCCTGTTCCTTGGCCGGGTCGAACCAGGAGTTCACCCAGACGACCGAAACCTCGATAGCGGGATTTACGGTCTGCGCGCCGAGCGTAAATGCGTTGATCGAGGTGATCAGCTCCGGAATGGCGAAGGCCGAGACCGAGCCCAGCTTGCCGGTTTTGGAAAGAGCTGCGGCGGCCATGCCGAGCAGGTAAGTGCCCTGGAAATATTTCGCCGCGAAGGGCGAGAAATTCGGCGCGGTCTGGAAGCCGGAGGCATGCAGCACAGTGACCGAAGGATCGCGGCGGGCGATCTGCAGTGCGCCATTCTGGTAGCCGAACGAGCCGGCGATCAGGAACTTGTTCCCGTCGGCGACGGTCTTGTTCATGATCCGGTCGGCGTCCGGCCCCTCGGCGATGTTCTCGATGACGGTGATTTTCACCTTGTCGCCGTATGCGGCCTTGACCGGCTCGAGGCCGGCGGCGAGCGCATGGCCCCAGCCGACATCGCCGACCGGCGACGGGAGCACGAGCGTGATACCCAGCGGCTCGTCGGCCGCAAAGGCGGGACGGCCGCCAAGCGCGCCGGCAAGCCCCGTCGCGGCAAGGCCCTTCATTAGAGTTCTGCGGGTCAGGTAGTTCAGCATGTCAGTTCCCCTTTTTTAAGTTGTCAGAATTCCACCGTAGCAAGCGCGGCTTCCGCGTCCGCGGCAAGCCGGGCCTCGTCCAGCCCGGCAAACGCACCCTTTTCCCAGACGATGCGGCCGTTGATCATGGTCATGTCGGTTGGCATGCCGATGCCGACCTTGGCAATCAGGCTCAACGGATCGTGGCGCGTGCCGACATAATCCATGCGGCGCGTGTCGATCGCGAAGAGATCGGCGGCCATGCCGGGCGACAGTCGGCCGATGTCCTTGCGACCGAGAAGCGCGGCGCCGCCAGTTGTCGCATAGCCGAGGAAATCGGCCGGCGCGGGCACCGGATGAGCGCGCGTCGAGGCCGCCAGGCATTGCAGCATGTAGGCGGAATGGATGCAGTGCATGAGGTTGGAATTGTCGTTCGAGGCGGCACCGTCGCAGCCGAGACCGACGCGCAGGCCGAAGGCGGACATGGCGGGAATATCGGTCACCTGCGCACCCACCAGATAGACCGGCTCCGGGCAGTGCGAAACGCCGGTGCCGCTCGCCGCCATCACCCGCAGTTCGTCATGCGTCAGCTCCCAGCAATGGGCATAGAAAGTGTCTTGGCCGGCAAATCCGAGTTCCTCGAGATAGTCCACCGTGCGCATGCCATGGCGGGCTTCGATGACCGGGCTTTCGCCCTCGCCGACATGGGTGTGCATCTGCAACCCGCGATCGCGCGCCAGCGAAACCGATTCCACGAAGGTTTCGCGGTAGCAATTGACCGGCTGGCAGGGAGCGACGACGACCTGGCGCATGCTGAAGGGGCTGGTGTCGTGATAAGTGTCGATGAGGCGAGCGCAGTCGGCGATGAATTCGTCCGTGGTCTCCAGCATCTCGTCCGGAATGGTCGAGCCTTCCGACTTCGGCAGCGTGTTGCCGCCGCGGCCCGCGTGGAAACGCATGCCGAGAAGATCGGCCGCTTCGAACTGCCGGTCGATGAGCCGCTTTCCGGCATGGCGGGGAAAATTGTACTGGTGGTCGAAGGCCGTGGTGCAACCGTGCTTGATCATCTCCGCCATCGCCGTGACCGAGGCGTGATAGAAACAATCCTCGTTAAGCCGGGAGAAGATCGGATAGATCCGGTCGAGCCATTCGATGACCGACAGCTTCGTCCAGTCGAGCTCGGCACGGTTGCGCACGAAGCATTGGAAGAAATGATGGTGCGTGTTGACGAGGCCGGGATAGACGAACCAGCCGTCGGCGTCCTGCACGATGGTGCCGGCCGGCAGCTCGCCCCTGTGCAGGCCTTCCCCGATTGCCTCGATCCGCGGCCCAATCGTCAGCACATCGACATTGCGCCGGACGCTCGGACCCTTGCCCTCATCGGTGATGACCGCCGCGCAATTCTTCAGGAGATAGCCGGTCATCTCACGCCTCGTCCGGGCATGGTCGCGGTTCGGGCTTCAACTCGTGCAGCCGGTGGATACCGGGCATCTCGATGAAGTTGTCGAGGCTGCGGAGCGCTCGCGACCAGAGCCGGATCGTGGGATACGGGTCGAGGGAAACGCCTCCGTCGGGCGCCAGCGCGACATAGGGAAAGCAGGCAATGTCGGCAATTGTCGGGCGGTCGGACGCGAGAAACCGATTGCCACGCATTTTTTGTTCGAAGAGGCCGGCTTCCAGTTCACGCAGTGCCGCTATGCCATTGGCCTGGAGCGCACCGATGTCACCGGGGCGCAGCAGCATCTCGTGCAGGCGCGCGCCGCCGAGGCTGGCGGTCAGCCTGTGCGAGAAGGAAAGCCATTGCTGGATGCGCGCCGTCTCCTCGGGGGCGCCGCTGCCGAGCCAGGCCGGTGCTGCCTTCGCGGCGAGATAGCCAAGCATGGCGGAAGATTCGGTCAGGATCAGGTCGCCGTCTTCAAGGATCGGGATGGAGCCTCCCGGATTAAGCGCCATAAGCTCGGGGCCGCGATGCTCGGCGCCGGGATGGAAGTCGACCGGACGGATTTCGAGCTTCACGCCTGACAGCGCCGCCATCAGGCGCACCTTGTAGCAACTTGGGGAGAGGACGTAGTCGTAAAGCCTCATTGTGCCACCAGCTGCGCGCCGTAGGTAAAATTGTGGCGTTTCAGCCAGCGGCGATAGGCGACCGAAGTCAGGTCGGCGCGCGTCGGGATTTCCATGCCGGGATCGAGCGGCAGAAGCCGCGGGATCTGGTTTTCGAGGATCGAGCGGTCCTGCAGGAAAATCGTCTGCTGGAAATGGATGAGGTCGGTCAGTGGGGTCTCGTCGTCGAAGAGCGCCATCCACGGCCAGACGTCGCAGAGGTCCTCCGCAAGCGGCTGGACGAACAGCGCGATGACATCCCATTCGCCCGGGCGCGGCGGGCAGGTCTTGTAAAGGACCGAGCAGGTCGGTGCCGGCACGCGGTACATATATTCCGTCGTGATACCCCCGCTCGCCGATTTCGCCGCCTGCGGCTGGTAGAACTTCACCTGGGTTGCCCAGACCTCGTCCTCTTCCTCGCGGATCTCGACCTTGTAGTCTTCGACCTCGGTATGCGGCTCCGAGCCGAGGATATCGGTATGGACGAAGGGGAAGTGTGCGATGTCGAGAAAGTTCTCGACGGCGCGGAGCGGCGAGCAGCGCACCCGCACCACACCGACATCGACGAAGCGGCGCCCGGGCTGGTCCGCCTCGGGAATCGGAAACACCGGTTTCCTGGGTTCGCCGAGCGACGACCAGACATGGCCATAGCGCACCGAGACCGGCAGCACGCGCCCGTTTTCGCCTGTCACTTTCGCCGCGCCATTGGCGTCGAGCGCAACCTTGATCGGCGCGCCCATCAGGGTGGTCTCGCGCCCACCGCGGTCGAGCTGGCTGAAAAGCCCGACCGGATACCATTCGTCGCGCATCGCATCGTCGTTCATGACACGGCCTCTTTCGCCTCGATCCGTTCGGCCATGCGCCGAAGGCTCTCGGCGGCTCGGGAGGCGGCAATGCGCTCGGACGCACCGCAATCGGCTGGAACAAGGACATGGACCAGCGTCTCGCCGGTCTCCTGCGGGACGGGCAGCAGGCGGATTGCCGGCGCGCCGGGCGCCTGCCAGACGAATCCTTCAACGGCGACCTTCGTTCCGGCAGCCGCAGAGAGCGCCGAACCTCCGGCACGGACCGTCAATGAACGGAGCGGGACGTAACTCTCGAAAAGCGGTGGCTTGCCGTCGGGCTCTCCATCAGCAACCCAGACGATGCCGCCTGCCTCTTCGACCGACCGGGTCGCAACGCGAATCGTCTCCGGCGGCGTGAGGCTGGGATGGGCGGGAATGCGCAGACACCGACCGGCCTGCGAATAGGTCCAGCCGTGATAGATGCAGGAGAGCGCCTCGCCGCGCACGAAGCCATGGGAGAGGCGCATGCCGCGATGCGGACAGCGATCCGCCGATGCCGCCAAGCGCCCCGATTGGCTTCGCCAGAGGGCAATGGGACCGGCGGGCGTCCGCGCCGGCATTACCTGTCCTGTCGGCAGATCCTGGGAAAGGGCGACCGGCACCCAGGTGTCCGTCTTGTCGGACAGCATGACCTTACTTTCCGTACTGATACCACTGTTTGCCGGCCAGAGATGCCAGCGCAAGGAGTTGGCGAACCGCTCGGTAGTCTGACGTATGCATAATTATTTCGCAACTGCAACATTGATTAAATTAAGTGCAAACGGACGGTAACCACGCGCAAAGCCATGTGTTTTTTGCTCGACAGGCGCGCGGTCGATCGTCTCGACCCAGACCTCGATGGGCCCGAGCGAACATCCCATCTCCATCATGTCGATCAGTTCCGCCGCACCGGCAATATCGAGCTCGATGCGATCGGTACTTGCATGAGTGACATGGTGCGCGAGACCGAGTTTGGTCGCATGGCGCATGATCCAGGGCACGAAGGACGCGGGTTGGAGCTGGCCGCGAATGGTCATCCGCTCATGGTGCTCACCTTGCTTCATCATGACGGACCTCGCGGCTTTGGTATCATGGTCAGCAGCATAGCGTCTGACTGAACGGGCGGAAGTGGTAATCGACGCGTGCGATTGCAGCGACCCCATACGCGAACGGCTGCGAGGGGCGAAAGGGCATAAAAAGCCAAAGCCGAATGGTTAGAGCCGCGCCTGGCCGGACTGGCGTGGCTGGCGCCGCGTCTTAGCTCGCGGTGCGAATCCCGCCTTTTCGGGCATCGCTGATGGCGAGCCAGATGGCCGAGACGGCGAAATAGAAGGCGCCGAACGCCGCATAGGGGGCGATGTTGGCGATGCCGACCGGATCTGGTCCGCGGGCCATCAAGATCATGAAGACGCCTGCAAGGGCGGACTGGGCGCCGCTCAGGATCATCGCCCACTGGGCGCCGAAGGATTTCCAGCGGCCAACGGCGGTGGCGAGTTGAAAGATGCCGGAGAAGCCGGCCCAGATGCCGAAGACGACCAGCACGCTGTGCATGCTGCTGCGAAGTGCGACAGCGACGGCGATCGCGGTGAGAATGCTGAAGATGAAGTTGAGCAGCTGCGATTTGTTGCGGCCGAGGCCGCCGCTGCGCTGGGCATCGATGAAGTTGGCGAGCGCGTCCCAGGCCGGATAGCCGACGAGCATGATCGCGGCGAGCGGTGGCACGCTCTTGGCGACCGAGAAGGCAATCACGACCCACGCCGCCGAGAAGGCGAACCGGGTGAAATAATAGCGCTTGAGCCAGCCCGAGGCGGACGGGGCGGGTCGGTGTTCGACCGTCTGCGTAACCATGTCGAGTCTCCTATTCATTGCCTACCAGCTAGAAGACGGATCGTCGGCACGGAAATCGTTTGTTCAAATACCAGCAATCCAGCTCGGATATTCCTCGCAGGAATCCCTTGATCATCAGTCCCTTGCCGCGAGGGCGCCGAGTTAATCTGTAATCTGCGAACCCCCCACGACATCGGCAGAGAAGGCTCCGCGCTAACCAGGTGGTTTATTTGCATTGGTGCTCGAACGGACCTAAAAAGCCAGAAACCCTCGCTCTTATCGGCACATATTGGAGGAGCGGATGCATCTTCGAGGGCTCGATCTCAATCTTCTGGTTGCGCTCGATGCGCTCCTCACCGAAAGGAATGTCACCCGCGCCGTGGAGCGCATTCACATCTCTCAGCCCGGGATGAGGGCGGCGCTGCGGAAGTTGCGCCACCATTTCGCCGATCCGCTGCTAGAGCAAATCGGCCGCAATCTCGAGTTGACCGCCAGGGGCCGCGCGCTCGCCGACCCTGTCAAGACTATTCTCTCTCAGGTCAGCGAGCTTAACGATCAGTCGACCAGCTTCGATGCGTCGGCCGCGCGACGTGTTTTTCGGATTTCTGCGACAACCTACTGCTGCGAGCTTCTGGCCACGCATTTGATATCTCGGCTGCGGGAGATCGCTCCGCTGATCAGCGTGCAGTTCGAGGAGCTGTCGGCGGATACCGCAGACCGCATTGTGGACGGCCAGATCGACTTCGCGATCACAATCTCAGCCAGACTGCTCGACAAGATGCAGGCCTATGACGAGTTCATACGGTCGGAGAAACTATTCACCGACAAGTTCGTTGTGGCGATCTCCAAAGATAATGCGCACACCGCCGAGACCATCACTTTCGACGAGCTATGTGTGATGGGATATATCGAGACTCGGTTTGGCGGGGTGATCGCTGGCGTCGCTGAGCAGCTTTGGCGCCAGCAGCCTAAGCAACCGCACACATGCGGGTGGCTGCCGAACTTCCATCTCACTTTGAATACGGTCGGCAGGACTGATATGGCGACGATCCTGCCGTCGCTGCTGGTTGCGATGCAGAGCGACCGCTACAATGTGAGGGCGCTTCCAGTGCCCTTCGAGATGCCGATCATCGAGGAACGGCTCTACTGGCACAGGCGGAACGACAGTGATCCCGGCCATCTATGGATGGAACGGACGCTCGAAGAGGTCGCTGCCAGTTTCATAACTTGAGAACTGACGATCACGCGACGCCTCAGCGTGATCTTCCAGAGATCATCGCGCCAAGCGAAAGCTTGTGCGATTTTGCCGCCGACTGCCGCATCACCACCGTGGCGAAAACCGCCAATTCGCCAACAACGGTCAAAGTGGCCAGTAGTCCGGGAAGCTGAGTTATAGCAGTGTATAATCGCCACAGGCCGGTGGATTTGGACAACAACTCTGGAAGCCGAGCCGGGGGGCTAGCCGACAACAACTCGCCATCGGACGTGCGCGCACTCGCGTCTATCAGTCGCCAAGTCTCCCCCCGCGGTGGCCCGTCATCATCCGGGAAGCATACATCGTGGGCGAGCGCTTACCCGGCATATTGGCTTCGAGAACGATCTGCTCGACGAACCCCTGGTTCGTTTCGAATTCAATGCACTCATCAAGCTTGTCGACTATCCAAAGCATGTATCTGTCCCCCACACTCGGCTTTTTCTTGTCATAGCCGCAATCGTCGAGTGGAATTTCTTGAGGAAAGGCTGAGATCAGCATGATTTTCGGTTTTGGTAAATCATAGCACTGTCCTTCATAGGAATAACCAACAATAATGCCACAGGAAAGAAATTTCCCTTCCCTTGCTGCCTCTTCGAGTGTTACTAATGTTGATAAAGCAATTTTTCCAAACTTTCGCGTGTCGAGTACAATTTGGTACGACATTCCTGTAGGCAATGGAAACGGCGGTAATGTAATAAGCTTCTTGAATATTTCTTCATCAGATAATATATTTCTTCATTTACCTCTTAATTCTTCTACAATTTTCTTAACTTCTGCGTTTGCTTTTTCATCTTTTTTGGGATCACCCGTCGACATGTTTGACGAAATACTTGTGTTTTTTGTGCCGACGGCCTTTGAGCTCCCTGGGAAAACGAGACCGCCACTCCCGGGGATGCCGTAGAGCCTTACTTGGCTGGCGTTATATGCGCCATCGGGAAAGGTCAGTGTCGGTCGGTGAAAATCGTCGCTCATGTCGTTACCCTCCGTTGCAATCACCAATTCATAAAATTTCCCGCCATCTGAAGTTCTCTTCGAAGCTTGCCGCTATCGCCGGGCGGATGCGGTCGGACACTTCGATGATGGTGGAGGCTGCGATTGCGAATGTGAGATGGTCGGCATCGAGGCGCGTCCACGCGCGCGCGAGCGAAAGCGCGACATCGTCGCGCGCCTTGATTAGCTCGGTCTTGAAAAGGAACGGACTGGCCCGGAATGCATCGCCCGTGAAGTTAGAGATGCGCCGCATGTCGGCTTCACTAACCTGCCTGATGTCGAAGCGAAGCAGGCGCTCGTCGGCCAGGCCCTGCCGCACCAGGCCGGCATGGTAGAGATCGACCAGGGTATCGAACACCGCTCCCGTGAATGGGCGGGACCGGTCATGAATCTCTTCGGTGACTTCCGTCATCTTGCGCGAGTTACTGGCGAGGCGGATCTGTCGGTCGCCCGTCAGTTCGGCGATGCGGTTGAGCTCGTTGAGGACAAGCAGGTTTGCCTGGCTGTGCCGTAACAATCGATCCATCCCGCTGTCGAAATGCAGGAACGAAAGCAGCGAAATAAGATCGGCGTTGGCTTCGTGGAACGGCCCGAAGTCGCCGTCCTGCAGGCCTTGCGCGGGCACTCCGAAGAGAGAAAAGAGTATGGAGTGACCCATTTCATGCGCGATCACATCGAAGTTGAGGGCGTACGGATGGCCGCGCCCGTCGGCTCCACGCTCGCGGCCAAGCTCCAGATAGCCATACCCCGATTGCGCATTCTCCCAGTCAACCCAGGGAATGATCTCAAGCCGCTCGTATGTTTCGGCGAAGTACCAGACAATCGGTTTGCTCAGATAGCTTTCCCAGATGTCCAGCACCCGGCTCGCAGCCGCGAACGCATGCGCTGCCAGGAACTGGCGCGACTGAAGAGCGAGGTGGTCGAAATGACCATCAACGCCGGGCTCGGCGGGTGTGAAATACGCGCCAACGAAGGGCGGCAGGTAGGGATACCCGTACGGCTGCTTGTCCAGCAAGGGATCACGCACGTATATGCGATGATCCTCCGGGCCCGGATGGATCAAACCAGGCGATGTTGAAATCCAGACCGCCTCGGGTTGCTCGTACCCAGAAACGTGAGGCGCTTGTGGGTATAGCAGGAAGCGTGTTCCAGCCGACATCCCCGCCCGACCGGCCACATCGAGCGCGTTCACCTGCGCGGCCCCTCTCATGGTCGGACACTAGCACGAAGCCTGCACTTCGTAAATTGCACCAGGTATCACCGGCAACTCTGTCGTCAGATTGCTAAGCCGGCGTCCTCCAGATCTTGGGCAAACGCGACCGTCATTCTGAAATTCCTCAATTCCGCCGCCACCAATGCATTTTCTCGCACAAGTTGCAGAGCTGACAGTGCATCGCGTTTCTTTTGCTGAACGAAAGCTCCTGCGAGAATTTGCCGGCAGGCTTCGATATCATGGTCACTGGCTTCCCGTAATGCCTCGCGGACCATTCGCGACAGCGTACGTTCCCTAAAATTGAGGTTCCGCGCCGCATTCTCAAGCCTTCCTGACAAATCGGTGGAGATCAGGTTCCGCCTCCAAGCAGCGCGAACGGTCATTCGCAAATCAACCAAAGCGTGCGTCAGGGGCGAAAAATTCACCGCCTTCGGACCGTACAGCACTGCCACTGCGTCATCAGGCAGGAAAGCAAAGCGGCGGTACCATCGATAGATAAGGCCAACGCCGTACATGTATGGGTAAAGCTCGGCGGCTCGCAAGGCTCCCATGCTTCCAGCACCAATCACCGGGATGGCCTGGCTGATCGCCCACAGTATCTCCTTGTGCCTCACTGCCGGCTCAGCCTGGAAGGCGCCGTCTATGATGACAATTGCAGCCGGGTCATAACGCTGCACAGCAGCTATGATCGAGCCTTGCACCGCGGGCGCCAGGCAGATCACGTCGGCCACTTGCTGTGCCTCTGGGTGCGATAGCGTGGGGCCGGTGAAAACGAGCCGAGGTCGCATCCGCTCACTCCACCAAAGGGTACAATTGGGGGATAACTATCCTGACGGCCGACAGTCGGTTCCAAGGGCTGGTGTTGAGGCGGATCAGATACACGGCGTTGATTCCGCTTTCCTCCAGTCTCGCGAGAAGGCTACCAAGCAAGGTCTGCCCGCCCGCCACTCGATAGGCAGGCTGACGGGTGAAGCTCACATCCTTGCGGCCGCCGGTGATCAGCTGGCGGTGCGCCTCGATAAGCTGCCAGTCGGGATATTTCGGATAAGACGTCCGTGTCATGTCATCGCGTGCACCCGAGATTGCCGCAAGCCGCGCCTGCGCCGCCTCGTGGATCGCTTGGACGGCGGCTGCCGCCGGATCGAATGCAGCGGCCGAGCCGTCGGCTGGCAGATGGAGCAATGCCGTCTCGCGAGGATTGCTTTCCATCAGATGGCACCAAATCACAGGCAGGCCAACAGGCGACGGCGCAAGCCAAAGGCCGACGATCATGTCCTTTCGTGCAAGTTCATCCAATAGGGCCAAGACCCTTGCGTCATCGATGGTCGCTGGATCGATTCGCTGGTGTTGCAGAAAACCATGTGTCTTGAGAGCGCGGGCGATGGCATCGCGTTCGACGCATTCCAATATTCCGTGTGTGATGGCGTCTGCTTCATCAAGCGCGGCCGCCAGTCCGGTTGTCGTTGGCGTGAAAATTCCGTCACGGGGGCTGGGCGGTACGAGATAGGCCGTGTGCACCAATTCCAGCGGAACGAAGTCGCGGCCGCCGCCCAGCAGGTTCTCCGCCTCTACCCAAGCGTTTTCTCGGCCGCGCCAATCAGCAGGTGCGGGCTCTCGCAGCCACGTCTCAAATCGCCCGTAGGGTATTCCGAGTAACTTGGCCGAAGCGTAAGCTGCATCAAGATGTTCGATGCGCTCGGCGAAAAAGCTCTCAGCGGATTCCAAAATGGCCGATATGGCAGCGCGAGCCAGGCTGGCACCCTTTCCCTGCGCGACCGCATTTGAAAACGAGAACGGCCTCGTTGCCTGCACGACCGGGATGCCGACACGGTCCAGGCCGGTAATGTCCGCAATACGGGTGATGCCCAACGTTTGTCGCATCGACATCAGATAGGTCAGCGCTTCGTCTGCCGGAGGACCAACGCGCTCATATTGTTCCACTATCGGCTGGCCCGCAGTTCCGGCTCAGGGTTCATGACCAGCGGTTCGCCGGGCTCAACCGACTTCCTTGCCGCTTCGACACGGTCGTTGTAGCTCCGAAGCAGTACGGGCGAGAGATTTGACGCGCTGAGCGTCTCGTAGGCCGCGATGAGAATGGGCACGGCATTCTGCTCGGCTGCAGTATTGAGGCTCTTCTCAAGGGCGGCCGCCACCCGGCTGGCCGCCGCCCTGTCAAGGACGAGCAGTTGTGCAATTCGCCGGTGTAGTTCCGCCAGCCAATATCGGCTGCCACCCGCCTCGGCCTGCGCCACCGCCGAATGAAGCAGCGCAAGCGCATGACCGATCTCACCCGAGCGTGCGAGAAGTTCTGCCAGCATGCCGCAATAGACGGGCTCGTCCTCGGGTGTCTGCACTTGTCCATGGAGGCCGAGGCCCTCACGCATCTTGTCCTTGCCCCGCTGAAGTTGGCCAGCATTGCCATCGCACCAGCCCTCGAAGATCTGTGCCGAGACGGCTATCGAAGGCAGGTGATGAAGCGCGGTCAGCTGTCGCAGATCCTCAATCACGTCACGCAAAGAAGCGAAGTCGCGGCGATAGCAACTCAGCATCGCGTCGTTGATACAGGCATGCGCAATGCTGCTGACATGGCCAGTCTGCTGCGCCCAACGGCGGGCCTCCGACATGGAGCGGAGAGCGCTCGTTGCACGTCCCGAGAACCACAGCGACAGTGCACGATGCGCCAAGCCACACACGCGCGCGTCGTGCCCCCCAAAACGCGTGGCATTCTCGTGCCCCTGGCTCACGTCATAGAGCGGCAATCCAGCATCAATCGCAGCTATGCATCCACCATGGTCTCCGCGATTGAAATCGACTGCCCACAAGCAGTGCCTAGCCTGAAGCTGAATCTCGGGGTCGTTAACCTCCTTCAAATCATTGACGACGGCCTGCGCCCGCTCGCCATCAACGACCGAACCCGTGAACCACCAACCCCAATAGATCGGGAACCACTTGGCGCGCTCCGCTATCGGCCGACGCCGGGTGATCATTACGCCGTCGTCATAGAGCCTGCGGGCGTGTTCGGAATTTGGCCCTTCGACGGCGGTCAGTATCGGCCCGAGCACCACCATCGCCGAGAGCCGCAGCGCATCCCGTTTGTCATGATCGGAAACCTGCCCGCAAAGCGCGATGGCATGCTCGAGCAGCTGCCTTGCCTCAGCCATGGCCGAGCGGGACGAGCTTTCCATGCCGGCATTGACGAACTCGCCGATCGCTTCGTCAAGCAGGCCGCCTCGCTCAGCATGATCGGCAAGAGCTGCCGTTGTTAGCCAGCCAACGAGGCTGCGGTTGCCGCTAGCCACCGCGTAAAGACGCTGATGCAGAGTCTGCCGCCGTTTCCGCAGTGTTCCATTGTAGATCGTCTCTTGGATGAGCGTATGCCGAAACACGTACACTGTCGCCGCTGCGTGCCTGGCACGTACGAAGCCTGCCTCGGCCAGGGCATCGAGCGCCGTAGAGATCGTGCCCCGGTCAAATTCCGGCAAGAGCGCCGACAGCAAGTCCAGGCTGAATCTGTTGCCGGCGACGGCGGCCGCTCGCGCCACCTCGCGGGCGCGGCCGAGAGGCTCCAGCCGGGCATCTATCACTGTTTCCAACACCGCCGCGCGGCCGAGCGAAACGCCCTGTGGCAGCTGCTCCGTACCGCTAGCGGCATTCTCCGCCATCCATTGGCAAACCTCCTCGATGAACAGGGGTACACCGCCGGTGACGCGCTCGACCAACTCTATCAACTCAGGCGCAGGCGCTCGCTTGCCTTGAGGCCACATCGTTGCGATTGCCCGCAAGGTGTCGGCATGCTCAAGGGGTGCGAGCAGGACATGCTTGCTTTTTTCGTCCAGCCAGTCGCCATATCCCGGCCTCGTCGTTGCGATCAAGAGCACGGGGGAACTAGGAACCAGCTTTGCAAGTTCACCCAGCAGTTGCTTCGACGTCAGGTCGATCCAATGAATATCTTCAACGATCAACACCACTGGGCCACGGGCGCACGTTGCTTGTAACGCATGGCGCGCGGCCCAATCGGCCTTCTCCCGGGTCACTTCCGGGCCCATCTCATGGAAACCGGACCTCGCGCCTTCCACGCCGAGCAGAAAAGAAAAGATGTCGACGACTTCGGCGTCGTGAACGTCATGTGCGGCGAACACCTCGGCTAGAAGCGCAGGGGTGAGTGCACGCTCGCCGTCGTCGAAATTGCCCAGCATCGCCTGCCGCAGTGGATACAGCGTCGAACGCGAGTCGCCTGGCATACATTGGAAGAGGAGCAACCTGTTGCGTTGGAAACGCGTTCGCCGGCGCACCTCGTGCAGGATGCGCGACTTGCCAATGCCGGCTTCGCCCTCGATCACGATGACTTGGCCACGTCCCGAAACAGCTTCATTCCAACATTCATGGATCAGCTCGGCCTCATCCGTGCGGTCGATCAAGGGGCTGGTGAGGCGTCCGAACGCGAAGAAACGGTCTACCCCCCGTTTGTGGCTCACCGCCTGCCAGACCTGCTCGGGTTGCGCGAAGCCTTTGATGACGTGAGAACCGCAGAAGCTAAATACGTGTGAGCGCCGTGTCAGATTGCGCGTCTCGTTGCACACGACGACGGTATCTGGCCGGGCGATTGCCTGCAGCCTGGTTGCCAGCGCAAATGCAGGACCGGTTACCGTGTCTTGCCCTACAGCGGTGTCGCCCTTCAGGATTAGCGTCATCGAGGTCGCCACGCCGACCCTTACATGCAGGTCGCTCCTCCCTTTCTCCGCGGCAAGGAGCTTGCACGCCCTGACGATCTCAAGTCCGGCGCTGATTGTCAGCGACGCCGCATCCTTCGCACCCAGATCGACTGGGAACACGGCGACGCCGCCGTCGCCGACCTCGACCCTCACGGTTCCGGAGCACGATACGATTGCTTTCTTGGCGGCCATTTGAAACGCCAAGATAAGTTCCTCAAAATCTTCGATGCCGAGCAGGCCGAGCAACTCGGTGGAGCCTACAAGATCGTAGCAAAGGGCGGTTAATACGCGCCGCTCGTGACGGGACTCGACGCCGTCGTCCATCAACCCCCTGCCGATCGGAAGGCGCGAGCCAGTCCCCGCCTTCGGAACATCAACTCGGCTCTTATGCGACATGTCACCCTCGCTGACAGGGCATACTATCAAAAGTATGACAGAGCACAAATTACAGAGCGGCGATCGCCGCAACCTGCGACGGCTGCTCGGGACCTCTCGCTTGCCTTCAGCTCGCGGCCCATGTTTTTCATCGCCGTCATGCGCTCGGCGATGGTACCCGTCGCCTCTTTGTGCGCCAGCGCAGCGCCTGCAATAAGCACGGCTGCTAACGTCATGGCCGCGAGCTTGAACACCCAAACCTCCCGTCCACGAGGGTGACCTGCCACTGCGTTAAGCGGCAGGTCTTGCTTGGACTACTTCACTGGAATCATCAGGTGCGCGTAGGGCGTGTCGGGGAACATGACATATGGCTGTGTCTGGTTTGGTTCGTGGGGATATAACGCCATGATTTCCGGTGCGTTCATGATCATGACATGGGGACCGTCATGTAGCCATTCGGCCCCTTCCGCCGGCTTGGTTGCAAAGGGGTCGGTATTGCTGGCTGCGTCGCCGCCCTTCAGCATGTAGGCGAAAGCGACCTTGCCTTTCGGCGGCTCGCTCTTTGACATGATCGCGTGCATCCACGCCATCCCGTTCTCATCTGTGCACATCGGATCGTCGGCGGGAGTTCCAGGGTCGTCCGGGATGCAAGTGAAGCCGTTCGTGCCCTTCCTCAACGTCTTCATCTCCCAATTCACGACGGCGGCATTTTTGCCGACAGCGTCCGGTGCTGCCGTAATCGCATTCTCAATCAACTGCTCATCGCTTTTATCAGCCGCAGGTGCGGGGAATGCCCAAGCGGCGGCAATAGCTGCCAGGACCACAGGGCTTGAATGGATGCGCATTTCCTCCTCCTTAGCGAGCGCAGATTTTGCCGGCGCGTTCGCAACGAGCACAGCTCCCGCTCTTTGGAGTTGGCTGCTGCCCAAGGATCTGGAACGCGCCGAATACATAAGATACTCCTCATATTACCGGGGGTCACTCAGGATGTGACGCCGGTCCGCCTGACGAGCGGCCGCCCGTCAGGCAGCCGGCCGGATGTTTTGGTTCACCCGGAAAAGGTTGTTCGGGTCGTATGTCTTCTTCAGCGCAGCCAGGCGCTCGTAGTTGTCTCCATAAGCAGCCTTGAGCCTTGCATCGCCCTCGTCATCCATCATGAAGTTCAGGTAGGCGCCACCCAGGTCGAACGGATGCACCGCCTCCCAATAGGACTTGGTCCAGCGCGTCACCGGCCCCGCTTTCTGTGGGTCCGGATCGATCCCTGCGATAACCATCGACCAGGTCGCATCACGGCAATTCCAAGCTGTCTCGTCTTTGCCGATGCGATGGACGGCGCCATCGATCGGATAGAGATGCATGAGCGATAGCTCGCTCGGCGTCTTCGCCGCCTGCTTGAGATGAGCGTCAATCGCCGCGTCAGACAGTGTCTTGACGAAATCGCCCCGCCAATACCACTGCATCCCCTTCGGGTAGAGCCCGTCGAACATGCTCTGCACGGCGGGATAGGGCATCGTTCCCATCCAGTTGAACCAAGGCGCAGGGAGCGCATCGATGAGCGGGGCCAGCGCCTCTCTACCCTTTTCCTCCGGACCGCTATAGCAACACATCAGGAGACACATCCGCTTTCCCCAAAACTCTTCCGGAAACGGCGCGCTCGAGAGGATCGTCTTGAGCCCGAGGAAGATCCCGAGTTCCTCGGGCGCGTCCGGCAGGAACTCGCGATAACGCTGCATGATGGTACGGGCGTGTTGTTGATCAAATGCGATCGGCCCCGCAAAGACCATGTTGACCCGGTGAAGCTGGAACACAAAGCTGGTGACGACGCCGAAATTGCCGCCACCGCCACGCAGCGCCCAGAACAGGTTGGGGTCCCGTTCCTTGCTGGCGGTGACGAAGCTTCCGTCGGCAAGCACGACATCGGCCTCGATCAGATTGTCGATGGTCAGACCGTATTTGCGCGTCAGATAGCCGTGGCCGCCACTCAGCGTCAGTCCGGCGATCCCAGTGGTCGAGATGATGCCCGCCGGGACAGCCAACCCAAAGGCATGGGTGGCGTGGTCGACGTCGCCCTGAGTGCAGCCCGCGCCTACCCGCGCCGTACAGACGTCCGGATCGACGCGCACGCCTTTCATCGCCGACAGGTCGATCACCAGACCGTCGTCGCAGCTCCCTAACCCCGGTCCGTTATGGCCGCCGCCACGTACCGCAACCAGCAACTTGTTGTCGCGACCGAAATTCACCGCTGTGATCACGTCGGCGACGTCAAGCAGCGGGCGATGACCAACGGTCGCTTGTCGATCATGCCGTTGTAGAGCTTGCGGGCCTCGTCATAGTTCGCGTCGCCGGTGCGGATGACTTCGCCCCGCAGGCTTGCTGCGAATTTGGTGATGTCTTCGTCGTTCATGGCATTCCTCCCTACCGAACCTGTCGGCCGGTCGATGGACGCTAGCCCATCCGGTGCTCGCGAAAATGTCACATCGTCCAATTCTGTTGCCCGATCGTTCAGAGTAGGATCGCGCATATGCGCGCTTGCTCATATGGCCGTATTGCTGGATAGTTCGGATGTCCGGCCGAAAAATTCGTCATTCAGGGGGTAGTCGATCGTTTCCGGAGGTGTAGTGCATGGATGTCCTTTCCGATGTGCTCCGAGCCGTTCGCCTGACGGGTGCGATCTATTTCGATATCGACGCCAGTTCTCCCTGGGTCGGCGAGTCGCCGGGTACCGCCCAGATTGCCGCCGCCATCATGCCGGAGGCCGAGCACGTCATTTCATTTCATGCCGTGATGTCTGGATCGTGCTGGGCCGCGCTGGGAGACGATTCTATGCCTCCGGTACGGGTTAACGCCGGCGATATCGTCGTCTTCCCCGGAGGTGCCCCGAATGTCATGAGTTCCTCGCCGGGGACGCGGGGCAAAGCCAACATGGCAATGTACTATCGGCCGGTAGACGAGAACCTGCCGTTCGCGGTGATTCATGGCGGTGGTGGAGACGAGCGGACCCGGTTTATTTGCGGGTACCTTGGCTGCGATGCGCGTCCCTTCAATCCGCTGCTCGCCGCGTTGCCGGCCATACTGTGCGCCCACAAACCTGCCGACGGCAGCAGCTGGGTTACTGACCTGTTTCGCCAGGCGCTGGCTGAGGGTGGCAGCGGGCGCGCCGGTGGCGAAACGGTTCTCGCCAAGTTGAGCGAATTGATGTTTGTCGAGGTCATCCGCGGCTATCTTGAGACCCTGCCAGAGGACTCGCGTGGATGGCTGTCCGGCCTTCGCGATCCGCACGTCGGCGAGGCGCTCCGACTCATTCACGCACGCCCTACGGAGGAATGGACATTGGACCGTCTCGCCCGCGCCGTAGGGCTCTCGCGCACTGCTTTTGCGGGCCGCTTTAGCCACTACGTCGAGGTCTCGCCCATGCAGTATCTTGCTCGCTGGCGTCTGCAGTTGGCGGGACGCCTGCTCGAACGGCCCGATGTCAGCATCGCGCAGGTGGGAGCTGAGGTCGGCTACGAGTCGGAGGCAGCGTTCAATCGCGCCTTCAAAAAGTTCGTCGGCATTCCACCTGGTACCTGGCGCAAGGGACGTTCGGGTTTGCTGAAAGCCCAAAAGTTGGCCTCTGTCGTCGTTCAGTAGGCAAAAATGGCGCGTGTTCACGGCTCGGGCTGCGTGCCAAGCCGACGTCGACGCAGAGCTCGAATGCCCGTTTCTGCCGGCAACCGCGACAACCTTTAGTCGTCCGTGATCACGGGCAATGTTCGCTCTCGTGCGGGGTAAAGTTGACCTCAACGGCCGACATCAGGCGCGAAGCATAGTGGAAGCCCTCGGGTGCGCTCAGCACCAGCGCCTCGACGCCGGCGCGGTCCATCAGGTGCGCCGCGATCTTAACGGGTCGGACCGTATGCGAGGGGCTTCGGCGCATTGGCGGACAGGCAGACGGCGCGCCAACCGGCCGTCAGCGGACAGCCCAATTACTTGATCGATTCCAGCTTGGCGACGGCGGCCGTGAAGCCGGCCAGCGACACCGGAATGGTGACCGGCTTGCGAGTGACCGATTCCATGGCGATGTTCAGATTTGTGCCGGACTTCATGGCCTTGACGAGGTCCGCCGACAGCGGCGTGGCGGCATAGGCGCCGTTCTGGTCGCTGGTCTGGATCGCGAGGGTCGTCTTCTGGGCCTGGTCGATCTGGAAGGAGGCGCCGGACGGCAGGAACAGCCCGTGCGGCAAGGCAAGCAGCATGGCGAGGCCACCGTTGCCGCTGTCGCGGCGCACGGTCACGGTCAGCACGCGCTGTCCAGTCTTGGCTTCGGTCAGGTTCTGCGACACCTGGCATTGAAGCTCGGCGTTCGCAGAGCCGCTGGAGCAGTTCACCGCCCACGGATTGGCATCGGAAGGTTTCGGCTGGCCCGGCTTGGCGTCTTCGGGAAGGGCCGGTCCCGCTGCCGCCAAGGCCAGCCACAGGGCGCCGCATCCCGCCGCCACGCCAAGTAGATTAGCTTGCGCTAAAATAAATACCATGATCTTTTGTCGGATGCCTTGCATGTTTCCTCGCCCCACCAGGTATTCGCCTCGGTAGGGCTTGATACAACAGTCGGGACGGTTCCGAAAGCTGGGCCGGAGACAAGAAAGCCGACTAAGATACTGTGACCTTTCGGGCACACCACGCGACTTTGCAGGAAACTTCTAGAAATTGAAGGGCCAGAGACTCGCTATACAATAGAATTCGAGTAAGAATTTACACGGGGCACGTGTAGTCCCGGAAGGACTCGCCAGGGATGGGAACTACCGAGAATTCTCGGCAAGTTGGTGGGGCGGCGGCGCATGGGGAGGATTTCCACGTGCGCGCCGGCTATCGCAGTTCACGAATTGCAAGGCATCTGTGGAAGACGACGGCGCTTACGACATTGGCGATCGGCCTTTCCGGCATGGCCGCCCATGGCGACCCGAACGGGCTGTGGCAGCCGCAGATCCGCGCCATCATCGGCGCCGACAACAATGGCGGCAACGCCGCGCTCGAAGGCTTCATCCCGCTCAAGCAGACGGCCGAATCAGTGCTGTTCCTGGATGTCCGGGCCAAGCATGATTTCAAGGACAGTTTCGGCCAGGATGTCGGCCTCGGCATTCGCCGCATCGTCAACCCTGACCTGATGATCGGCGGCTACGCCTATCTCAACGTCGAGAACTATAACTCCAACCAGTTCACATCAGCCACGCTGGGCGCCGAGGCGATCACGCCGCATTTCGACGCGCATGTGAACGTCTATCTGCCAATCAAGGGCGACCACACCGATCACTCGTCGAGTTCGACGCTGTCGATGGTCGGCAACCAGCTGTTGGAGCAGATTTCGGTCCTCGACCATCGCGACTACGCGGCATGGGGTATCGAAGGCGAGATCGGCGCGCAGGTGCCGGTCAACCTACCCGACAAGCATTCGCTGCGGCTGGACATCGGCGGCTATCGTTTCGAGGATCCGCACGACAACGACCACAGCGTCACCGGCGCCAAGGCGGGGTTCGAATACACGATCGGCGATGTCTTCGGCAGCGGCACCGAACTGGTGCTCGCCGGCGAGGTCCGCAACGACAATCGCGACGACACCCAGTTCGCCGGCAGTGTGCGGCTGAACATCCCGTTCAATCCAGGCCACGGTTCGGACAATGCCGACAGCGGCGTCGACAATGGGGCCGGCAGCGGGCCGGAGCCGGTCTATCCGGTCAGCGAAGGCCTGCGCAAACGCGTCAACGAGCGGGTGCGCGGCGATATCGGCGTCAGGATCCAGTCGCAGGAACTGAACGGCGGATCGACGACGCGCGTCGCCATCAACGCCGCCTCCAATGCGGCCTTCGGAAAATTCTACTTTGCCGATGGCGGCTTGGCGGGCGCAGGCACCCAAGCCGATCCGACAACATTGGACGATGCCGTCACCAAGGCCGGCGGCGGCGGGTTTGTGGTAGCGCTCGGCGGCAGCGGCAATTTGACAACCGACGGTGTGACGCCCGCC
Organism: Mesorhizobium sp. M0047; assembly: GCF_040323315.1. Classification (NCBI taxonomy): domain Bacteria; kingdom Pseudomonadati; phylum Pseudomonadota; class Alphaproteobacteria; order Hyphomicrobiales; family Phyllobacteriaceae; genus Mesorhizobium; species Mesorhizobium sp. M0047. The sequence continues at coordinate 44,477 of NZ_JAMYUW010000007.1, forward strand.
GATGGCCAGACCGTCATCGGCGGCGGCGAAAGCGTCACCGCCAAGCTTTTTGGCGGCGGCACCAGCACCTTCAACCTGGGCGGCAGCGACGGCACGATCCAGGGCACCAACGTCGCCAACCCGGTCATAACGCTGGGCAATGGCAACACGCTCAACGGCATCACCATCACCGGCGGCGGCGATGGCATCCTGGGCGACAACATCACCGGCGCGACGCTGACCAATGTCACGGTCACTGGCGCAGGCGGCAACGGCGCCGACTTCACGGGCAGCTCGACCGGCATCACCGGTTCCAATTTCACCGCGACCGGCAACGGCCTCGACGGCCTGCACATCGAAGGCGACGGCACCTACAATTTTACCGGCACGACATTGCTGCAGGGCAATCTCGACGACGGCCTCGATATCACCGGCAAGGGCACCTACACCTTCGCCACCGTCAATGCGAAGGACAACGCCGACCGCGGCATCACCGTGCAGGGCACGTCAACAGGCGGCACGGTCACCACCACCGGCGGCGCCATCTCCGGCAATGGCGGTATGGCTGTCTTCATCGATCCGATCACCGCGCATGTGGTGCTGGATTCGATCGACCAGAACGGCGGTCCGGCGGGCGTGGTGCTCGATCAGGTCTCGGGCAAGTTCACCGTCACCGGCACGACCACGACCAAGAACACGACCGGAGTGGCGATCCAGATCACCAATTCGCCGGCTGAGATCCGCTTCGGCGGCGATGTGACGATCCAGGCGCCGAATGCGGGCGGCATCGACGTCTCGGGGATCAACGGCAAGATCGGCTTCGGCAACGTCTACATATCGGAGCTTGTCAGCGGCAATACCGGGCTCGACCTGTCGGGCAGCACATCGACATTCACCGCCCTGCTGCTCGACATCACCGGCGCCGGCACATCGACGGGCATCGACCTTTCGGGCGCCACCGGCGGATCGGTGGCCATCGGCAGCGGCACCATCGCCGTCGGCACCGGCGTGCAATTGGGCACGCATGGCGCGGCGGGTGCGAGTGCGAACACATCGTTCTCCTTCGGCGGCGGCACGATCACGGGCACGGTCGCATCACTCGACGCGCGCGGGCTGAACCAGACGCTTGGGCTCTATGCGTTCGGCCCGACCGACCTTGTCGGCCCACAGCTGTTCGACGTGCAGAACGTCATCTTCGTCGGCGCCGCGGCGACCGGCAGCGGCGATGGGTCATCGCTGTCAAATCTCGCATCGGCGATCACCGCCAACAACAATCACGACAGCGACGCGATCTTCGTGCTGGTCAACAATCCGGCCAACACGCCGATCGACGCTGGCAGTGGTTTCACGCTGGACGACGGCCAGACACTGGGCTCGTTCGGCAACGGACGTAGCTTCTCGCTCGGCGGCATTCCGATCAACGTCACCGGCGACAATGTCGAGCACGACCAGATCGTCTCGGACCCCGGCGGCGGCGCGGCGACGCTGACCGCTTCCAGCGGCAACGTCGTGACGCTGGCCAACAATACGGCGGTGCTCGACCTCAACATTTCCGGCGGCGCCGGCTACGGCATCTACGGCAACGGCGTCAGTACGGTAACGATCTCCGGCGTGGATGTTTCCGGCGCAGGCATGAGCGGCGTGCTGTTCGACGGCACCAACACCGTTTCCGGCACCAACCTCGGCTCCAGCGGCAATGGCGGCGCGGGCCTGTCGATCCAGGGCGACGGCACCTACGCTTTCGGTGGCACGACGACCCTGTCGAGCAACGCTGGCGACGGCCTGCTGATCAACGGCAACGGAACCTATGGGTTCGGCGCGCTCAATTCGGACGGCAATGGCGGCAGCGGCGTCAGCGCGACGTCGACCGGCGCCGGCACACTGTCGACGACGGGCGGGAGCCTGTTCAACAACACCACATCCGCCTTCTCGGCGGCAAATATCGGGCTTGGCGTCACTCTTGGGGGTATCGGCCAGGTCGGCGGCACCACCGGCGTCAGCCTTTCGGGCGTCACCGGCAGCTTCAGCGTTACCGGCCCGACGACAATCGACAGCACCACGGGCGATGGAATCTCGGTCAGCGGCAGCGCTGCAACGGTCGGGTTCAGCGGCGACGTGTTCGTCACCCAGGTGCTCGGCAATGGCATCGCGCTCAGCGCCAACAGCGGCGCCGTCAGCTTTGGCTATACGGAAATCGGTCTCCCGGGCCTCAACGGCATCGACGTCCAGGGTGTCAACGGCACGATCAGCTTTGGCAATACCAACATTGGCGGCGTCGAGGCCACCGGGCTCGACCTGTCGGGCAGTCAGTCGACCTTCACCGCCACTTCGCTCAACATTTTCGGCGGCGCCACGTCGACAGGCATCGATCTTTCCGGCACCACCGGCGGCTCGGTGACAATCGGCACCGGCGCCATTTCGGCCGACACCGGCGTGCAGATGGGCACGCATGGCGCGTCCGGAACCACCGCCAACACGACCTTCTCGTTCGGCGCCGCCGGCGGCGCGATCATCACCGGCACGACGGCATCGCTCGACATGCGCGGCCTGTCGCCAGGCAGCGGCACCTATGCCTTCAACACCACGGTGCTCAACGGTCCGCAGCTGTTCGACATCGCCAATGTCATCTACGTCGGCGCCGCCAACACGGGCCTAGGCGATGGCTCGACCGTCAACGACCTGATCAACGCCACCGCGGCGGACGCGCTGGCGGCCCCGGCCAACACCATCTTCGTTCTGGTCAACAACGGGGCCGGAAACATCGACACCGATGCCGACGGCTTTACGCTGGCCGACGGCCAATCGATCGTGTCCTTCGCCAATGGCGCTTCCGTGAGCCTTGGCTCGCCGCCCGCCAATGTCACCGGTGCGAATGTCATCAGCGGCACGCAGGTGCAGGACGACCCCTTCGGCAATGGCGGTGCGACGCTCAACAATGCGGCCGGCAAGACCATCGACCTGGCCAACGGCAACGTCGTCGAGAACCTCACCGTCAGCAGCGCCGGCTTTGCCATCTACGGATTGGGCGTCAACGGCGCAACGATCAACGGCGTGACGGTCAGCAGTGCCGGGATAGGTCTTTTCCTCAATAGCGTGACGGGCACGGTCTCCGTCGACGATCTTGACATCCAGAACGCAAGCCAAACCGGCATCGCGCTAGCCAATTCGAGCGCGACGGTCAATTTCACCGGCAGCACGACGATCGCCAATGCCGCCAATGTCGGGCTGTTCGCCAATGATTTCGACGGCACGGCCACCTTCGACGACCTCGACATCAGTGGCGGCGGCGGGGGCGTCGCTATCTGGACCGGCTCGAGTGGCACGCTGACTTTCGGGGCCGCGAGTTCCATCACCAATACGGGCGATGTAGCCTTCAACATCAACGTCGCGACGCCCAACGTCACCTATAACGGTACGATCAACCAGGCGACGGCGGCCAACGCAGTCAAGATCTCCGGCCTGACCGGCGGCAGCGCCACTTTCGCCGGCAAGATCACCGCGAGCACCGGTGCGGCCAACGCGATCGACTTGAGCGGCAATGGCAGCGCAATCAATTTCACCGGCGGGCTCGACCTCACCACCGCCGGCGGCGATGGCATAAACATCAGCAACAATGCCGGCCCGGTGACGTTCTCGGGCGTGACCACCGTGACGCTGGGCGCGTCCGCCAACACGGCCGGCATCAATTTCAGCGGCACCAATGCCAACGTCCTGTTCGGTACCACGACTATCAGCAATGTCGGCGCCAACCAGACCGGCATCGACTTCAGCGGATCGTCCACGACCGCCGGTTTCGGCCTGACCACGATCACCGGCACCGGCGACTTGACCTCACGCGGTATCGACCTGTCGTCGACGACGGGCAATAAGACTATCACCTTCCTGCAAGGTTCCAAGATCGACAATGTCGGCATCGGCGTCGACCTGTCGTCGGGCCTCAGCACCGCGACCACTGCCAATGCCACCTTTACCTTCGGCGACGGCGATTCGACCGACGGGCTTGAATCCTTCATCATCGCGGCATCCGGCGGCTACACCGTCAACACCGTCGGGCTCGATCCGACGAAGGGCAGCTATGATTTCGACGACGTGTCCTTCACCGGCAGCGCCAATCTGGCCACGGCGCCCGGTTCGGTCACCCTGGTTTCGCAATCGGGCGGCTTCATCGCGGCCGGCACGACGGGCAATCTCAGCACGGGCGTCAACTCCATCTCGCTCGCCGCAGCCGATGCGCTGACCGGCGCGCAGAACTTCGTCTTCGTCGGCACGATCGATCTCGGCGCCACCGCCTTCACGCTCGACTCAGGACAGACCATTGCCGGCTTCGGCAATAGCAGCGTCGTTTCGACCGGCACGATCCAGCCGGCCAATGTCCAGGGTAATCTCGGCGCCACCGGGGGCAATATCACCGGCGGCGAGGCCGTGGTCAGCGGCACGGCCAATCTCATGGAGCTGCTCGGCGACAATGCCGTGCGTAACACCGCCTTCGACTTCAGCGGCGCCACCGGCGCTGCCTTCCTCATCGACCAGGGCGCGGTCGGCTTCAGCAATGCCAGCGGCATCACCATCGAAGGCGTGACGATCAGCAATGTCTCGGTGGGCCAGAGGGCCGTCCAGGTTGCCGGCCTTGATGGCAATCTGTCGGTCATCAACAACAACATCAACGTCGCCGGTGCCCTGCTCGACGTGAATGGCGGCACCGGCACCATCTCGGTCTCGCGCGGCTTCCTGCCCAACGCCGGACCGGCAGGCACGCTGACCGGTGGCGGCATCACCATCGCCAACCGCACCGGCGGTTCGGTGACTTTCACCGACCAGGTCACCATCAATGGCGGCGGCGTGGCGATTTCGAGCGGTAGCGGGGCGGCGGCGGTCAATTTCGACGGCGGCCTCGCCATCGCGGCATCGACCGCCACCGGCCTCAGCCTTGCCGGGCTGAACAGCCTGACCGTTGCCGATGCCGGCACGACGACGATCGACGGGACCGGCCAGACGGCATTGTCGCTGCAGGGCACACTCGGCGCTGGCGGTGTCCATTTCGACAGTGTCGCTTCGACCAACGCGGGCACACAGGGCGTGCTGATCAGCGGCGCCAGCGGCGGCGCGGTCGACCTCGACGCAGTCACCGTGACAACTTCCAACGGCGCCGGCATCGAAATCCTCAATTCGGCCGGCACCTACACGTTCGGCAACACGACGATCGACAATTCCCAGTCGTTCGGCCGCGGCGTCAACATCGAGAACGCAACCGGCGCCACGTCAGCCACCTTCGATGGCACGCTGGCGATCACCACCGGCACCGGCACCGGTTTGCGTGCTGTCGGTGGCGCCACGCCCGCCAATACGAGCTTGAGCTTCACGGGTGGCGGCACAAAGACCATCACCGCGCAGGCCGGCGAGGCCGTCGACATCACTTCGGCAAACGTCAACGGCACCTTGACCTCGACCAGCGCCTCCTTCGGCGCCGGCCACGGCATCAATCTGCAGAATCTGACCGGCTCGCTCGATCTCGGCACCGGCACGCTGAACAACCTGGGCGCGGGCGCCGCCTTCAATGTCGGCTCGGGCACCGATCTCAGCGGCGGCAACGCTGATATTTCCTACGCCGGCACCATCGTCAGCGCCGGATTGGGTGCAGCCGTCTCGATCCAGGAACTGACCGGCGGCTCGGTGACACTGTCAGGCAATCTGAGCGATACGAACGCTGCCGGCGGCGGCAATATCGTCGTGGCCAACATCAACAACGGCACCGCGGCAACTGTCGCCTTCTCCGGCCTCAGCAAGCAGATCCAGTCGGGTGCGACCGCCGGCGTCAACCTGGTCGGCAACACCAATGGCACCATCGATTTCAGCAATGGTGGCCTGGCCATCAACACGACCAGCGGCGTCGGCTTCGCCGCCCAGGCCGGCGGCACGATCAGCGTGGCCGGCACCACCAACACGATCACGTCGACCGAGAACGCGCTCAGCCTCAACGCCGTGACCGTTGGCAGCGGCATCAACTTCAACTCGGTTTCAACCAGCGGCGGCGTGACCACCGGCATCGCGCTCACAAACGTCGCTTCATCCGGCGGTGCCATCAATCTCGGCACGGTCGACCTGCAAGGCATCAGTTCACGTGGTGTGGACGTCACCGGCACACTCGGCGCGGGGCTCAATTTCAACTCGCTGAGCATCGGCCTGACCAGCACTACGGCCGTGGCCTTCGACCTCAACGGCGCCGCCATCAACGCGCCGATCACGGCCAATGATTTCGATGTCACCAACACGATTGGCGCCGGCACCTCGATCGGCGTCGACCTGCGCGGTGCCACCGGCGCCCAGGTCGTGCGCCTCGGCGACGCCGTTGCGGGCGGCGCCAGCTCGAGCATCTCCGGCGTCAACACCGGCGTGTACCTCGACAGCGCCACCAACCTTGCCTTCACCTATGGCGACGGCGAATCGGCGACCGACCAGAATTCGACCATCGCCGCCACTGTCGGCATCGACGCCTCCAGCGCGCCAGCCGCCGGGACTTATAACTTCCAGGATGTCAACTTTGCCGCCAGCCCCGGCCTCGGCTTCGGCGTCGGCAAGATCTATTTCGTCGGCGCCAGCGCCACCGGCGACGGAACCGGCCGCGACCAGAACAATCTGACGACGCTGTCGACGGCGGAAGCGGCGGCGGTAACGAGCGATGTCCTGGTGCTGGTCAACGACGGCGGGACCATCACCGCGACAAGCAGCGGTGCGGACAACACGCTGGTGCTGGCCACCGGCGAGCAGGTGCGCGGCTTTGGCAATGGCAACATCAATCTGGCGATGACGGTGCCATCCACTATCCAGCTTGCCAACAACAACATCTCGATCGTCGATGCCACGGCCGATGGCGCCGCCACGCTGACGACGAGTGCCGGCAGCAATGCCATCACGCTCGGCGCCAGCGGCAACTTCATCGACGGCTTCACTCTCGACGGCAGCCCCGCAGGCGCGGCGCGGGGCATCAAGGACAATGGCGGCGGCGCTTCCGGCAACATCATCAGCCACATGACGATCCGGAACTTCGCCACCGCCGGCGTCGAGATCACGCCGTCGACCAGCACGGCGATCGACCATGTGACATTCGCCGGTAACGCCACCGACGTCATCGTCAACGCGCTCAACACCACCATCACCAATGTCAGCAGCACCGGCGCTACCGGGATCGCCTTCGATATCCGCAACACGACCGGCACCACGACGCTGGCCAACCTCAACGTCACCACGGCGTCGACCGGCACCGGCATCGTCTTCGGCGGGGGGACCGGCCCGCAAGGCACGATCACCGGCGCCAATGTCGATGTCACGGGCGGCGCCGGCGGCGGCATCAAGGTTACCGGCGGCAACGCTGCCATCGCGTTCGATGCGGCGAGCTTCGTTGCCAGCACGTCGGGTGGCACGGCGGTCACCATCGCGAACCGCAGTGGCGGCAGCTTCGCCTTTGCCGGCGCGGTCGTGGCGAATGGCGCGGCGAGCGGCATCAGCGTTTCCGGCGCGACGGCGGCCAACACGGTCAGCTTCACCGGCGGCGTTGATTTCGGCAGCAGCTTGGTGCTGACCGGCACCGCCGTTTCGATCGACAACAATGCCACCGCCTCGACGGTCAGCTTCTCCAACCTCGCCATCGCCACCAACGGCACGACTGGCTTCAGCGCCAGCAATGGTGGCACGGTCAACGTCACCACCGGAACCGTGAGTTCCACGGCTGCACAGGCCGTCGCACTGAACGGTGTTGCCGCAGGGGTCACGTTCAGCGCGACCAATTCGAGCGGCGGCGCCAATAGTGTCAACCTGACCAACGTGACCGGCACCGTCGCCCTCGGCTCGGGCACGCTGACAGGCGCGACGGGCACGGCATTCGTGGTTTCGGGTGGCTCGGCCAATGTCGACTACAACGGCACGATCAACCACAGCGCCAATGCTGTCGCGATCAATGTCCTGAACCACACCGGCACCGCCGGCGGCGCCAGCACGATCTCCTTTGACGCCGCCATAACGTCGAACGGCTCCAGCGACGGCATCAGCCTGACGAGCAATGGCGGCACCAACGGCACCAATATCAACTTCACCAGCGTGCTGACCATCAACACGTCGGCCAGCAACACCATCGGGTTCAACGCGACCGGTGGCGGCACGATCAGCGCCACCGGGTCGGGCAGCACGATCAATTCGGGCAACGCTACGGCGCTGAATGTCGCCAACACGACGATTGGGGCCAGCGATGTGACCTTCCAGAGCATCACGTCGAATGGTGGCAGCGCGACCGGCATCATCCTCGACAACACCGGATCTAGCGGCGGCCTGCATGTGACAGGTGTCGGCACGACGGTCGGGAGTGGCGGCAGCATTGCTAACAAGACGGGCGCCGACGGCTCCACCTCACAAGGCGTCGGTATCTATCTCAACAACACGACAGACGTGCAGCTTGCCAACGTGCAGATGAACGACTTCCAGAATTTCGGCATTTTTGGCAACAACGTGGCCGGGATGACGCTCAATCAGGTGGTCATCAACGGCACCAACGGCACGCTGCAGGGTGGCGTCGGCGAAGGTGATGCCTACTTCACGGGCCTGACCGGTTCTGCGACCGTTACGAACTCCACCTTTACCGGTGCGGCCTATGACGCCTTCCACGTCTTCAACAATGCCGGACAGACCCTCAACAGGATAACCATCACGGGCTCGACGTTTGGGACGCTGACGGGCGCAGGAAATCTCTCCAACGACGCGCTGGTCTTCCAGGCGACGGACGGTGTGTTCAACGCGACCATCCAGGGCTCGACATTTACTTCAGCGCGTGGCGACCTGTTCCAGATGGACCTCCACGGTGGTGTCAGTTCGGATCTTGTGTTTGGCGGCGGAACGGCATTGCTCGGCAATAAGCTGACCAACAACAATGGCAACATAGTTTCCGGCGGCGGCGGCATCACGATCAGCTCTGGCGGCGCCGGCGACCACGCCAACCTGACCTTCAACATCGCCCACAACACGATGCGCGACGCCCTTGGTTCCGCTCTCGGTATTAGCTCGGGCTCGGGAACCGGTTCGTTCACCGGTACAATCGATTCCAACACGATCGGTGTCGCAGGGGTAACGGACAGTGGGTCGGCACAAGGGTCCGGCATCGGATTCGTCACCGACGGCGGGGCCGCGTCGAGCGTGACGATCACCAACAATGCAGTCTATCAATATAACAATTCCGGTATTTTCATACAGACCGGCGACGCCGCGAATGGCGGCAACGCCCAACTCACCGCCGTCGTACAGGGCAATACGGTCAGCAATCCCGGCACGTTTGGCACCAATGGCTTCTTGCTCAACGCCGGCACAGTCACAAACGATGCACAGACGGTTTCGCTGACCCTTGGCGGCCCAGGGGCTTTGACCAACAACTTTACCGGGTCCGGTGCAAACGGAGGCACGGATATTCGTCTTCGCCAGCGTTTCAACGTGCATGTCGGGTTGCATGCGGGCGGAGGCTTCAGCTACGGCGGTGCGCCAACGGATACGGCAGCAATTACAAGTTTCGTCCAGACGTACAACGCTGGTTCTCCGACGGTCAGCGTGGTCACCGGTCTTGCGGGCAGCGGATTCTTCTCGGCGCCGTAGCGCAGGGCTGTCGATGGCATGCAACGAATCGGACCGGCTGGCGCCAGCTCGATTTTTGAGCTGATCGGTCAAAAAACATAGTGACGTTTTGTTGAATACTAACTGTTTGTTGAGTGTCACGTAGAATAATATCTATATAGCATTTATGAGACAGTATTACTGATAGATTTCTACATTGGCTCGTGTATAGTCATGAATGGAAATGAGGGACGCTGAATGTCAGAGCCGTTTCTGTCTGAAATCCGCATGCTGTCGTTCGTTTTCGCGCCCAAGGGTTGGGCGTTATGCAACGGCCAGCTTCTTCCGATCAATCAGAACCAGGCGCTGTTTTCGTTGCTCGGCACTACGTTCGGCGGCGACGGGAGAGTGAATTTCGCGTTGCCGGATCTGCGAAGCCGTGCGCCGATACATGTTGGCCAAGGACACACACTGGGAGAACGAGGAGGCGAACAAGAGCATACCTTGTCGATTTCGGAGTTGCCGACACATCCTCACCTGGCAAACGCCACCAACGGTAACGGGACTACCCCCACGAATTTTGGAAATTTCCTCGGCGCCTTCAACAATGGCTACCGTCAGCCAGCCAACTTGACGTCGCTGCATCCAGCTAGCATCGCCAATGTTGGCGGATCGCAGGCGCATTTGAATATGCAGCCATTCCTAACGCTCAGCTTCTGCATTGCCCTGCAGGGCATATTCCCATCGCCGAACTAAAGGAAGCGCGACCATGGCACAACCCTATGTTGGCGAGATCCGCATGTTCGCTGGCAACTTTGCTCCGGCCGGCTGGATGTTCTGCGAAGGCCAACTTTTACCGATCTCGGAAAACGAGACCTTGTTCCAGTTGATCGGCACCACATATGGCGGAGATGGCGAAGCGACCTTCGCATTACCCGACCTGCGCGGCCGCCTACCCATCCATCAGGGCAATGGTTTCATTCTGGCTGAAACCGGTGGCGCGGAATCGATCACACTTACAACCAATCAAATTCCAGCGCACTCACACGGGTTGTTGGCATCAACACAGACTGGCACGTCGGCCAACCCGGGAGGAAACGTTCTCGATCAAACCACCGGGACGATCTTCATGTACATCGATGGCCAAAGCCCCGATGGCGCAATGGCGGCAACCATGGTGTCGCCAGTCGGCGGCAGCCAACCACACGACAATTTCCAGCCCTATCTCTGCGTCGATTTCATCATCTCGCTGTTCGGAATTTTCCCGTCGCCGACTTAAGAGGACCGCCATGGCCGACCCGTTCATCGCCGAAATCCGCATCTTTCCGTTCAATTTTGCGCCCAAGGGCTGGGCATTGTGCGATGGGCAGTTGCTGCCACTGTCGCAGAACACGGCGCTGTTTTCTTTGCTCGGCACCACCTATGGTGGCAACGGCAAGTCCACCTTTGCCTTGCCCGATCTGCAGGGCCGCTCGCCGATGCATCCGGGCCAGGGACCGGGCTTGTCGCTGCATGACCTAGGCGAGACAGGCGGCTCGGAGACGGTCACGCTGCTCGAGAGCGAAATGCCGGCGCACTCGCACAATGTCATGGTAGGAACCCAGGACACGGCCGATGTTCAAGTTCCAAGCCCCTCGAGAATTCTTGGCAAGTCCGGCGGCGCGTTTGCTTATGTTCCCGGATCGCCAACACCGGCGCTGACACCGATGAGCGACGGTATGTTGACAACGGCCGGCGGCGCCCAGCCGCACAACAATATGATGCCGTATCTGACATTCTATTTTTGCATCGCGCTGCAGGGCGTTTTCCCACCGAGAAGCTGAATTCCGAGCCAACAGGGCAGGACCAATATGATGGCCAAGAAAGCAGAACCAAAGTCGGAAGCCCCCGCCGCGAAGATGCCGGCGGCGCCGAGAGCGGCTTCCAAAGCCAGGGCAGGCGGCGGCCGGCCCAGCCTACCGCTCGCCTATCAGCACATGCCGGCCGGCGCGGCGTTCTTCGAGCTGTCGCGGCTGATGGTGGTGGGCATCGATTCCGCGGCCGGGCGACTGATCCAGAAGGCTCAAGATGCGCCGAACGGCGCATGGCCGGCGACCTGGTCGATCATCGCTCCAGGAGCCTGGGTGATCATGACCGCCGGCCTGACCAAGGACGGTCGGGTGGCGGTGATCGCGCAGCCGTCTGGTACCACCAAGCTGTCCTTCATCACCGAGGACGCAAACCAGATCGGCCCGATCGACAAATGGACCGCGCCGATGGACATCGGCGCGCCACCCGGCGCCACTTCCTACCAGAAGCTTTCGATGGCCAACGATGCCGACGGTCGCATCGAGGTGTTCCTCACCGACAATCAGGGCCGTATCTGGTGGATCTACCAGAATCCGGACCAGATCGTGCAGGTGCAGAAAACCATCATGCCGCCCGGCTCGACGACGCCGATCGTCGTCACCGTCGACGTGCTCGCGCCGCCCGCCAAGATGTGGAGCGATTGGATCCAACTGACCGGGCAGCTGGTAGCGATCACGGCGATCCGCCAGGCCGACGGCCGCATTGCGCTGTTCGGCATCAATTCGGGCCTCCATCTCTATCGCTGCCAGCAGGCGAAGCCGCAGGCACTGAAGGTCGCCGACTGGACGCAATGGGTGCAGATCGACACCGGGCAAACCGGTGGGTTCATCGAAATGGCGCCGGTGGTCGGCCCGCTCGGCGCCACCAATCTGTTCGCCTTGACCCAGAATGGCCAGGTCTTGCACACGCGCCAGAAGCCTGCCGGATCGGACAGCTGGACGCAGTGGGCAACGCCCGGCTACAGCAGGGTGTCCAAATACACACTTGCCGCGGGCATCCAGGGCGACGGCGACATCGTACTGGTCGCATCCGACCAGCAGCTTGTCCACTCATTCAACGCCCAATATGATGCCGTCACCCAGAATTGGTCGGGATGGCGCGACTTCAGCATGTCTTCGCTGCGGACACGGCTCTCGCTCGACTACAATGCCGATGGCCGGCTCGCTTTGTTCAGCCTGCTGCTCATGCCGGACGGTACGAACGGGCTGTGGACGATCTCGCAGATGGGCATCGACAGCTCCGAATGGGAGTATGGCTGGACGACGCTTGCCGACAACAATCTCAAGCAGATTGTCGTGGTACGCGACCTGACGCCGCCGGTCTGAAGGTTGATTTCCGGCAGCGTGACAGAAGCGAAGCAGGCACAGCCCCGTCCAGTCTGGCCCCGGTCTGATAAGGCCGGGCTCGGCTTCCGTGCGGCGACGGCGGCGGATCTGCCGTTCCTGTCGCGGCTCTACGCCTCGACGCGCATGGAAGAACTTGCCGTGACATCGTGGACCGACGCACAGAAGACGGCGTTCCTCGACATGCAGTTCCAGGCGCAGCACGCGCATTACCAAAAACACTATCCCGGGGCCGACTGGCTGGTGGTGGAGCGAGCCGGACAGGACATCGGCCGGCTCTATATCGAGCGCTGGCCGAGCCAGCACCGCATCATCGACATTGCGTTCCTGCCGGCGCATCGGCGCAAGGGCTACGGCGCGGCGCTGCTGCGCGACCTGATCGACGAGGCATGGTTAGCCGGCAAATCAGCCTCGATCCACGTCGAGAAAAACAATCCGGCCAGGCAGCTTTATGTCGCGCTGGGCTTCGCAGTGGTCGAGGACAAGGGCGTCCATGATCTGATGGCCTGTGCGCCGCCGGGGGGCTGGTATGTGACGGGCTGAAGGCATGCGGGGTTGCAGGATAAAAGGTTGGTTCTGCCGCGATCCTTCACACCCCCCTCTGGCCTGCCGGCCATCTCCCCCTCAAGGGGGGAGATCGCAGCTTCGGCGCCGAGTTCTTCCTGCTGCATTCGAGATTGGCGAAAGCGGCTGAGCGCTCAATCTCCCCCCTTGCGGGGGAGATGGCCGGCAGGCCAGAGGGGGGTACTGTCCCGCTGACGTCAAGGTTCAGCGCCGCAGCGCAAGCGTCGCCTCAGAAAGCTAGCGACGCCTAATTGAACACCGCCTCGTAAAGCCGCCCCGCAGCATCGGCCGCCACCGGCACGATGAAGATCTCGTGGGTGCTGCTTGCGCCTGTGAAAAGATAGGTCGCCTGCGGCAGGGCGATTTCGCGCGGGCCCCTGAACATCAGCGAGAAACCGCCGCCCGGGCGCGGGCTGGCGGCGATGGGGTTGACCGCGCTCAGTTCGAGCGGGATCTGCCGGCCGCCGGCTTCGATGGTGAAGGTTTGTCCCTGTTCGAAATCCGATACCGATGCCATGCTATCAGCCTCAATTGTCCGTTGGAGCGGTTCAGCGTTCGGATTGCCGATCAGCTCCCGCTTGTGTTTCTTCGCAATTCCCAAGGAAAAGCGCTATGCGCTTTCCCGGGAAAACCGCTACACACTTTTCCTGAAATTGCTCGAGCGGCGGCACTGTCGCCGCTTCGCCGCAAGCTGTCCAGAGGTGGGCAGGCGGCCGGGCCGGGCCCGCAAGACAATTCGCCGCCGCAAACCCAAAAATACAGCACCGCCTGTCCTTTTATGCGCGCAAGAGACGCTGTAGTACTTTGTTCGCGCGCGGGATTCTTTTCGATCCAAGATCAGCGCAAACAAGAACAGATCCCGGCTTCGGGACCATTGGCGGCCGGATCGGCTTGCGGGAGACGGACGATGGCGGATGCAAAGACGGAAGTGGCCGGCGATGCGATGCCGCTGTTCTATTCCACGCCGGAGGCGCTCAACCCGGTGCGGCACGGCTCGCTTGGCCTGACCGCGCGCAGCGACTTTTCGTTCGCCCGCTCGGCGCACGCCATTCCGGTGGTGGCGTCGGAAATGCCGGCGGCGATGCGCTCCTACCCGATCGTCTTCATCGGTGCCGCCAAGGCGCCGGTGATCATCACCGGCGTGCGCCAGAACGAAAACCTGTTCGTCGATGCCGACGGACGGTGGACCGGGCCGCACTATGTTCCCGCCTATGTCCGCCGCTATCCCTTCATTCTGGCCGACGACCCGAACGCGCCCGGCCGACTCACGCTGTGCGTCGACCGGGCAAGCGAGCGCGTCGTCGACCAGCTCATGGCGCCATTCCGCGACAACAAGATCGCGTCGTTCTTCAGCGGCGCCGAGGCGACCGAGGCGACGAAGCAGGCGCTCGCCTTCTGCGATCAGTTCCAGATCGATTTCAGAGCCACCCGCATCATGATCGACAGGATCGACGCGCATGGCCTGTTCGCGCCGCGCCAGAGCAAAGTGACGCTGGAGGGCGGCGAAGTGCTCAACCTCACCGATTTCCAGGTGATCGACGAGCCGGCCTTCAACAAGCTGAGCGACGAAGCCTTCCTCGACCTCAGAAGGTCAGGCGCGCTCGGCCTGCTCTACTGCCACCTCGCCTCGACCAACAGCTGGACGTCGCTGGTGCACCAGGCATCGCTGCGAACCACGAAATTGCCGCCCGTCAGGCCTTGAGGTGGAGTGTCACCAGCACGAAACATTCCCCACCTTCCTCGAAGCGGGCCGTTACACGCAGCCAGTTGCCGAAATGCGTCAAGCGCGCCATCGCCATGCCGTCGCGTCGGTTGGGCATGCGGAACTCGGTGCCCTCCGGCAACCACCGCATCCCGTCCGGCGAGATTTCGACTCGTGCCATCGGCACGGGACCGCTAGGCTCCTTCAAGGCCCGAACGAAGAAAATCGCCTCGCGCGCCCATCCCGCCTCATAAGGTTCACTGGCGACCTCACCGCTCCATCGCTCGTTGCGCGCGACAATGGCGGTAATGCTCTCGGGCAGCATCAGAAATCCCCCGAAAGAGGAACGCGCGCTTGGCGACGTCGGTCTCGGCGAACACGCAGAAATTGAGCATGCACCAGAGGTTCTTCATGGCCGGAATGTGAATCGACTCGAAACCAGACAAATCGAAGCTGCGGTCGTTGCACCGCAGGGCGAGCGCCCGCATCGACTCCAGGTCGAAGTCGAAACACAGATAGGTCCAGTTCACCTTCGTCGGGATCTCATTGTAGCAGAGGCGCTGCGCGCCGCCGGCAATGTCGATCCAGCCCTCCGGCGAGAGATGGTAGTGGCTGATCGTCTTGTTCTCGGTGCCGAGCGGGATAATGCGTTCCGTTTCACGCTTGTATTGCCATTTTTGCAGATGCTGGCCGTCGAGCGCATTGAGGAAGCGCAGATGCGGCATCACCCTGTCATCGCTGTTGTCCCGGTCTCCGCCTTAGAGATCGAACAGGAAGCCGACCGAACGCACTTCCGTTTCCGACAGCTTCAGTTCGGTGGCCTCCGGCTTGAAGGTCGTGGCAGCGCCAGGAGCGGAAGCTTAGCAGGGGTCACGCCAGCGCCCAATTAGCGCTACGAAGCAGACCTTCAGCCTGGAAGCTGGGCCCGGCTTGCCACGTGGCATATCCAGGAAGCGCGTCCCCCTCCTGAACTAGGCACCGTTTTCGGCTCTATGCTATGCTATACCTGCACGACGAGCCCCTTCCTTGATCGCAGCGAGGGCAAGAGGATTGGTGACAGGATAGGTTCGGATGAAGTTCTCGACGGTGAACCTTGGAAACTCGACGGCAATCCGCCTGGCGATCGACTGCGCCTGCGCCGGCTCTTCGAGCAGCGCGTGGCACAGGGCACGGAACATCAGAGTGACGGGAATATCCGGCGGACTTTGGCACAGCGACGACAGACTGTCGGCATAGCGACCGGCGACGAACCGCGCCCGGGCGAGCTGCGCGTAGTACCAACTCGGAGCCTGCGGATTGAGGCGAAGCGCCCGTTCGGCAAGAGCACAGCCTTCTTCCGGGTTTCCACACACGAGAGCTCGGCTTGAGGCAAGCATCGACAGCACATCGGCGTCATTGGGTGCCAGGGCCAGCGCCCGGTCGTATTCCTCTGCGGCCCCGCTGATATCGCCGTCAAGGGCGCGGAGAGCGCCCATGTAAAGGCGCGTCATCGGATCGGTAGGGTCGAGCGCCAAAGCCGTTTCCACGCATTCTCGCCAGCGCTCGACCGAAGCGGCTGAATCTGGCGTGAAGGCATTGAAGGCATCGACCGCATGTGCCAATCCCAACGTCATCCAGGCCCGCGCGAAGCCGGGGTCAAGTTCCACGGCGCGGGACAGCATGCGTATGGCTTCTGCCCTCGCCTCGGTCGTGAATCTGTCGTGCAGTTCCACCCCGAGTAGATAGCAGTCGTAAGCACCCAGGCTCGAGGGAGGCTTCCGCCGAGCCACCTCGCGCCCGAGATTGGCGAGCTTGCCGAAAGTACCTGCCAGGGCATTGATGACGTTCTGTGTGATGCTGTCCTGCATGAGAAAAAAATCATCGGTCGACTCGTCGAACCGCGCCGACCAAAGGTTGGCTCCGGTCCGGGTGTCCACCAACTGCACCGCGACGCGGACACGCTGTCCGATCGCCTGGAGGGTGCCTTCCAGCAGGTAATCGGCGTTCAGTTCCCGTCCAACCGAGCGTGTGTCGCTCGCCCGTCCCCGATAGGACTGCATGGTCTGGCGCGAAATGACCGCAAGGTCGGGATAGCGCGCCAGGTCGCCGATCATGTCGGCCGACAGGCCGTCTGCCAGCCGCGTCCAGCCGTCGTCGGCGCTCAGGTTTTCGAACGGCAAAACCGCAATTACCGGCGGCTTACTGTCGTCGCCGGAAGAAAGGCCTGGTTTGGCACCGACGATCTTGCCCGCAGTGGCGGGGTCGATCAAGACACGGTACACGCAAACCGGTTCGGCGATACTTTTCATTTTCTGCTCGCCGAGTGAGGCAAAGCCGATCGGCACCTTTCCCCTCACATGGTCGCAGGCGGTGGCGGAAATCGCGATTCCTCCAGGTTCCGCCAGCCCTTGCAGCCGATCGGCGATGTTCACGGCATCGCCGTGGATGTCGTCACCCTCAACGATAACATCGCCCAGATTGATGCCGATGCGGAAATCAAGCCGCCGTTCTGGCCGCGTGAGAACGTTCACCTCCGCCTTCTGTTGCTGGATTTCGACCGCGCAGCGTAGGGCGTCGACCACACTGTGGAACTCGACCAGCATCCCATCTCCCATGGTTTTCACCAGTCGACCATGGTGCGCAGTGATCCTTGGCTCGAATACTTCGTTCAGGTCGGTTCGGAAAAGTGCACGCGTACCCTCGTCGTCGATCTGGCTCAAGCGGCCATAGCCGACAACATCGGCAATCAGGACGGCTGCGAGATGACGTTCCATCCCCCATTCCTTCGCGGATTGTTACCCGCTTTCCAAGCTTACAGCAGGTCGCAGGTTGATGCCATTGCCGCCGCCCCTGAAAGACAGCTTTTCGGGTCTGTGTATCTTGCTGCATGAGAGCCCGAATGTCGGACAGGGTCATGATCTTCGATCACATGGCATGTCCGCTTCCGAGCCAGGATTCCACGCCGTGAACGACCGGTTAGGTGAGTTCACGTCGATTCATGTGAGCGCCTGAATGTCCGCTTCCCACATTCCAAGCGTCGAAGCCACAGGTCCGCTTTGGCTCCGCCAACGGACCGTCCACTTTCCTCTGACGGCCTGGCAGCAGCCCGGTCTGCCCATGGCGATCAACGATGCAGCCCTAGCCACTGTCGTGCGTTCCCCACGGAGACTGGCACTATTGTCGGGACAGCCCTTATGCTCCGCGCTGTTTGCCAGGGGAGATCTTCTGCACGACAGAAGAACCGGCTTTACTCTCAGCGACAAGAAACTTGCACCACATTCGCCAATCGGCCTGTGACATGTGGATTTAGTCGTCGGCGTCGAAGAACTCGATGTCCGCGCCGAGAATCTCGGCGGCGGCACTGGCCTCTGCGGAGCGTCAGCCTTCCTGCTTCGACCACTTCGAGCGCACACCGAGGATCGCCTTTCGATTCGCGACAGTGGTAGACTGTACCTGGCAGCAGACTGGTTGGAGAAAGCCCCACCGTCATGAAACCGATGACCGAAGAGCACCTTGCGATTTTACGCAGGCACATGGTCGAGATGATTGCGATCCATGCCGACCTTGCAAGCGAAGAACTCGGCAAAGCAACGCTCGATGAGCGGGTGATGGCATCGATGCGGCGGGTCCCGCGGCATCTCTTCGTGCCAGCCCCGGTCGCGCCTTATGCCTACCAGGACATGCCGCTGCCGATCGGCTTCGACAAGACCGTCTCGCAGCCCTTCATTGTCGCTCTGATGACCGATCTCCTTGCTCCCCAACCGCACCAGGCAGTGCTCGAGATCGGAACTGGCCTGGGCTACCAAGCCGCAATCCTCGCGGAACTCGCCGGACAAGTTTGGAGCGTCGAAATCATCGAGGAATTCGCAAGCCATGCCGAGACTCTGCTGCAGGGCCTTGGCTTCTCGAATGTCGCCATTCGTGTCGGAGACGGGTCTCGCGGTTGGCTCGAGCACGCCCCATTCGACAAGATCCTGGTTAGCGTAGCGGCTGAGCGGACGCCGCCGGCTTTGCTGGAGCAGCTCAAGCCAGGGGGACGTCTGGTTCTGCCTTTGGTGTCTGAAGACGTACAGTTTCTGACTGTTATCGACAAGGATGTGGCAGGGCAACTCAAGACTCGGAAGCTCATCCCCGTTCGGTTCAGCCGGCTCGAAACCGTCTAATGAGGACCGCGCAACTGGCGCAAGCGCGCTTTCCGACCGTCAACCGGATATCAGCCTTTCGCATTTCTTCGCCCGTGGTGAACGCCAAGAAACGATCCGTCTCGGCCAGCGGCGACAGGCAGCTGATTGGGCGCCAGGGTGTGACATGGCGGGTCAATTGCAAACTTTCTGGTTACCGGCCCTGTGGCAAAGAACGCTCGACCATTTTCGGAGGGGTGCTTTGCCATTTGCCGGTGACGCTGTGATTGCTGCGCGGCGGAAGCCGAACGCGCTAAAGCGAAATGGTCTACTGATACCGAGTAGGCGTTGAGACACTCGCCAAAACCATTCTCACCTAACTACCTGATATTTATGTTGAAACTGGCGCACCCGACAGGATTCGAACCTGTGACCTCTGCCTTCGGAGGGCAGCGCTCTATCCAGCTGAGCTACGGGTGCTTCCCGGAATCCGGAAAACGTACCAGCCGGTGAACCGGCAAGTCACGGCTTCTTAGCGGAAGCCGCGGCGGGCTTCAACGGGCAAGTGAGTTGTGCGAAATCAAAAACGCTGGTGCACCGAATCAAAGACGAGGGCGCCAATCACGATCCTTCATACGCTCTCAGGAACAACGACTGCGCCTTCTGGAAGTCAGCCATTGACCTGATTGAAACTTGTAGATTACCGGTTCCGTAGTGGCCAATTTTCGTTACATCACGGGTAAAGCCCTCCTCAAGCTCGATTGTCCGTGGGTCTAGCTTGACGTAGACAACGGCAACCTTCGGCTGTGGATAGACCTCAAGGCAGGCGAAGTTCTTTATGCGCTTGAACGCCGTATACAGCTTTAGTTCCTTGACCTGAACGTCGTCTCCAAGGCCGATGAGAAAGTCGCGAATGGCATCATGGAGATCGCGCAAAGCCGGGCTCGCTTGCGATAGGCGGTACGCCATACGGTATGTGGCATAAGGGTCTTCCGGATCTTCGTTCGAGGTGGCCACAGTGGTCTCGCCAGGAGTACTCTTTATGTCGGGTACGGCTGAAAATGTGTTTACCTTGGCCAGTTTCGGTGCGTGAACGAGTTCCAACATGAGCATAGATTCACCAAACTGCCGGTATCTTATCAACTCGATGTTCCGGGCGATCTGCTTTACGGCATGCTGGTCATAGCGGGTGAAATCCCCGGCGACGCAGAGCAGCCTTGGGGCCGAGAAATCGACATTCTTCGCAGCTTCAGGACCAAGCTTTTCCATGGCCAACCATTGAAATTCCTTTCGATGGTCGAGAAGCCAATCAAGGTAAAATAGACCTTGATTGATGACGTTCTCGTTCACCGCGCGCTTATACTCAATGATAACGGGACAATTGTCTTCATCGAGCCCCAACGTGTCGATGCGCCCGCCGTGGACCGGTCCCGTTGAGTGTTCCGTCGCTAGGAATCGAACACCTAACAGGGCTTCAAGGTTCGCCTCAAAGATATGTTGAAGCGATTTTTCGACCTGTATGGCAGAGCCGGCTAGTTCGTGAATCTGCCCTTGGGTGAATTGAAATAGTTTAATATCGCTCAAAAAAGTACCCGCCCAATAATTACTTGAAACAGACTGTCTTGAATTTCCAGCTCAATGTCCAGTTGTGGCAACCGCTAGCGAAACATTAGAGTCCCCTGTCGTCGACCGCTGGCCGTCATGCCTGACCGGCCGTCCTCGACCTCGCACCGCGCCCATCCTCACTGCGCCGCCTCGCTCTTCACCGCCCTCTTTCTCCGCACCGCCCGCTTCGGCTTCCTGGCACCCGTCAGTTCGTGCATCGCGTCCAGCTGCATCTGCTGCATTTCGGCCAGGCGGGTCCATTGGCGCGAGATGAGGTAGTCGAGTTTTTCGTGCAGATGGCGCACTTCGAGCTCGGCCTTGAGGTTGACGCGGTAGTCGTTGAAGGAGCGCAGGCGGTCCTTGGATTCCTGCCGCCTCTGGCTCATCATGATGATCGGCGCCTGGACGGCGGCAATGCAGGAGAGCAGCAGGTTCAAGAGGATGAAGGGGTAGGGATCGAAGGCGCCCGCCATGCCGGCGAACAGGTTGATGCCGATCCACACCAGAAGCACGCTGGCAAACGAGATCAGGAACCACCAGCTGCCGCCGAAGGAAGCCATGTTGTCGGAGACGCGGTCGGCGAACGTCCGGTGCTCCTCGAACTCTTCCTCCGAGTTTTCGGAAATCGTGTCCTGCCTGGCGATCGATTCGACCACCTGGCGGTCGAGTTCGGAGAATTCGCCGTGTTCCTGCTGGAGCAGCTCCTCCATGTAGCGCATGCGGTAGCGGCCGAGCTCGGCGCGGGTGATGCGGGCGCCGGCCGGCAGGTCCGGATGATCGGATCGAATGCGGTCGGCGAGGCTCGGGCGCAGCGTGTCGATGCGCACCAGATCGCGCTTGCGGAATTTGCGGCCTGATATCGCCGATGGTTTTTTCTTCGGCTTGCCGCGGTGGGCGCCCGGAACGGACGGCTCCGAATCTGGCACGTCGGGCGTTTCGAGGTGCTCGTCCGAAGTCTGGTCGGCCTCGAGCTCCCCTGTGGTCGGCGCCTCGAAATATTCGCCGCCGCTGTCGTTCTGATTGTCTGGCGGCTGCTCGGGTGTTTTCGGGACGGTGCTCATGGTGGGGGCTCCTGCTGCGGTGCTGGGCGGGACGATAAACAGAGGTGGCGGCGCATAGCCAGCGCGGGGCACGGATTTCGCGGGCCGGACAAGTGGTTTTGATCGATCGGAGGGGTCGGTGTGGCTGGCTGCGGCCCGCTCTTCGCGGCCTCAGGGCGGGTGGGGACATTCGAGATTGGCCGAAGCCTCACCAACTTCGTCATCCACGGGCGAAGCGGACGCGTAGACCCGTGGATGACGAAGCGATCAGGGTTTGCGCTGATCGCCTACCTTGCTCGAACGGCATTGCGAACCAGGGCGTACATGGCTGCGGGAGGGTGACGGCAACAAAAAACCGCCTTGCGGCGGGTCACTGGCGCGACTCAGCACCATGCTTGGATATGTAGCATAGTTGCCCTCACCGGGCAATGCGCCACGCGCAGCCGAGCGCGATGCTTGCTACCGGCAGCTCGCCCTTCGCAGGCTCCCTGCCCTTCGGGCGTTCAGCCCCTTCAAAAGGTCCACTGGACCTTTCGATCCGCCCGAAGGCGGACCGGGGCTTCACCGTTCGTCGTTCAAAAAGCCAAGCAATTGGCTTTTTGTCCGCTGCGCGGACCACTCCTCACTGCTCGGCGAACATCAGCCTGGTCTTGGTGTCGGCCATCGCGGGCGACAGACTGCGCTGGATTAGCGCTTCGACATGATCGTTGCGCTGGCGGGCGCTGTCGGCGCCCATCACCACCACGATCAGATTGCGGCCGTCGGCATTGTAGGAGGTGACGATGTTGAAGCCCGAGGCCCTGATGTAGCCGGTCTTGATGCCGTCGACGCCGTGCACGCGGCCGAGCATGTCGTTGTGGCCGCGCACCAACCTGCCGCGGAACATGAAGTCGCTTTCGGAGAAATAGTGGAACTGCTGGGGAAACCGCCGATGCAGCGCCATGCCGAGCACCGCCATGTCGCGCGCGGTCGTCATCTGGCCATTGTCGGGCAGGCCGGACGCGTTGCGGAAACTGGTGCTGGTCATGCCGAGCTGGCGCGCCTTGGACGTCATCATGGCGGCGAATTGATCCTCCGAGCCGCCGAGATATTCGCCGACGGCGACCGCCACGTCGTTGGCCGATTTAACGACGATGGCGCGGATCGCGGAATCGACGTCGATGGTCTCGCCGCGCCGGAAGCGCATCTTGGTCGGCGGCTGCGAGGCGGCATGGTCCGAAACCGGGATCTGCGTTTCCTTGGTGAGGCGGCCGGCGTCCAGCGCCTCGAACAGCAGGTAAAGCGTCATCATCTTGGTCAGCGAGGCCGGATAGCGCTGCGCCGTCGAGTTGACCTCGAACAGCTGCTTGCCGGTCCCGGCGTCGACGACGATGGCGGCATATTTCTGCGGCGGCGCCGGTACCGCCAATACGGCGTCCGGCGGCGTCACGGTCGTGCAGCCGCCGAGCAGCAGCAACAGGCTAAGGACCGCAAAAACGCGCTGGATGAGCGGAAGGGGACGCTGGTGGGGCAAGGGCAAGTCTGTTCGGTCAAGCTGTTGCTGAGATAAGGCGAAGCTAACGTAACGCGTCAGCTGCGTCCATTTGGTTAATGGAGGTTAGCCCCAGGATTGTCGAGGCCGCGCAGGACCTGGTTCCTCCGAAAAGCGCCCCGAAACGGCCTGCTCCCCGTGTCTTTCCTTGCCAAAACCACGTTTCCTGTGGGAAGTCGTGGTATCTGGCGGCTTGGGGGCTTGGCATGATTGACATCGGGGCCGGGGGCGCGGCGCCCTCGCTTATCAGGGCATCGCTCAGCCGCACCGGCAAATGGGCCGGCAGCGTCGCCTTTATCGGAGGTGCGGCTTCCGATATCCTCAATCCGCTGGCGCCGTTCGCCGCCTATATCGCGCTGGTCGCCTCGGTGGCTGCCGTCATCATCGCCATTGCCATCGTGCTCAGACTGGTGCTGGCGGCCAAGGCGCTGCCCGCCTTGATCTTCGCCACCAGCGCTGCCGCCGTCGCCGGCGGCGTCTACGGCCTGCAACAGCAGACCAACGCCCAGAACGGGGTGATTGCCAGCCTGGTGCCGGCCATCGCCGGGCTGCAGCAGTCGCTGGGCGTCGTTTCGGCCAAGGTGGCCAAGATCGAGCAGACGGTCACGCAGTCGCAGAAGACGGTCGAAGCGGTCAAGCAGTCGACCGACACGGTGGTGAAGAAGACCGACGAGATCGCCAACGCCCAGCAGCAGCAGGCGCAGCAGACGGCGCAGGTGCAGAAGACCACTGATGAGGTGAAGAAGCAGACCAAGACGCTGGCCGCCGGCCAGGCGCAGCAGCAGGCCCAGGCCGAGAAGCTGCAGGCGACGACGCAGCAGATCGCCGCCTCGATCGACACCATCGCCAAGGGCTTTGCCGCCCTTGCCGCGCAAGGTGGGGCGATCGCCGAGCCGAAGCGGCCGGACGAGTTCTACCACAATGCGCGCGTCTACGAGCTTTCCGGCGACATGCTCAATGCGCGGCGCTCGTATCTCGCCTTTGCCGGCTTCGATGTCGACGCCATCGACCCCTATACGCGCTTTGCCACGCTGCTTCGGGTCCAGGACGGCAAGGCCGGCGCCCGCGAGGTGTTCGGCGCGCTTGCCGACAAGGGCAAGGCGCTGTCGATCAAACTGGTGCATATATTGCAATTCGACGACGCCCAGCGCCTCGACAAGCTCAACGCCTTCCTCACGGCCAATGCGGATTTCGCGCCGGCCTATTTCCTATTGGCGCAGGAGTTCTCGGAAGACCGCCTCGGCGCCCAGACGCTGGCCGACAAGCGCAACGAGGCCAAGGCGCTGACCAAATTCGTTTCCTACGAAAAGGATGGCGGGCTGCTCAAATATTTCGTCGACCAGACGCAGTTGGCCGACTGGCTGGACCGCAGCCGCAGCCGGCTGGCAGCCCTCGGCGACGTGCTCGACCCTGCCCGCTTCGTGCCTTCGCTGACGCCGATGCGCTCCAACCAGGGCTGGTCGATGACCATCTCGCTGCCGGAGCCGGCGACCGCCATCTCCTGGCGCATGGGCGACAGCGGTCCGTTCACCGACACCGGTTTTCTGGCGATGAACGACCAGACCACGGGCAAGCCGATGGCCAATCCGAGCTTCGAGATGCCCGACAGCACCGCGGCCGGGACCATCGCCATCAAGTATCTCGACATCAGGGGCCGCGAAACCGGCCCGTTCGACATCCGTTTCGACCCGGACACAGCGCTGCAGCAAGGCAACAAGCAGATCCTCGACCAGTTCTGGACGTCGTGGATCGCCTTCGATGCCGGCGGCAACCACGGCCTGGTCTATTTCACCCAGATGCTGTCCTACCGCTGCGCCATCAAGGAGGTGCACTACAGCCTGAACGGTGCCGCGCTCGACAAGTCGCTCGAGATACCGCCTTGCGACAAGAAAGACCCTTACGCCATCCCTTACGACGCCAAGGGCTATTTCAAGGTCGCCGACAGCGTGAAGTCGATGTCGGTGCAGGTCACCTACACCGACGACACCAAGTCGCCGGTGCGGGAGTACAAGCGGCAGTAGAGGGGGCGGTGCCATTCCCCTCTCCGTCTCGGCTTCTCCGAGCCACCTCTCCCCACTTTCGTGGGGCGAGGAACCGCCAACTTCGAAAGGCCAGTCTTGCAGAACTTGGGTTCCTCGCCCCCGCAAAGCGGGGGAGAGGTGCCTCGCGCAGCGAGGCGGAGCGGGAGCAGCGCCGACGTTCGGCGATCAGTCGCCACCCTCCTATTGATACGAAATGCCCGACATCAAGCTTGCGCAACCGGCGCCGAAGGGGTTCTGTTTGCGCCTTCAGAATCGGTGAGAGCGCAATGACCGTCAGCACCATCAAGGCCAGGGATATTTCGGTTTCGCTCGACCTCACCGTCGGCCACATCGCCGACATGGTCGTCGAGGGCGGCGGGCGGCAATTAAGGCCGCTGCACCGCGCACCTTGGGTCGACGCTGGCGAGACGCTGCCGGATGATCTGCCGAAAGGCACCGTTCGGCTGTCCGGCGATTTTCTCTGCGCGCCATTTTCACGCAGCGATGTAGAGGAGGCGCCGCTGCATGGCTGGCCGGCCAACAGCGCCTGGGACGTCGTCGAGAGTGCCGCAACGGAAGATGGCTGGCGTGCGGTCTATCGCTTGCGGCACAAGGTGATGGGCGCTTCAGTCGACAAGACCCTGACGCTGCGCGACGGCCATCCCTTCCTCTACCAGGAGCATGCGTTTTCCGGCGGCCATGGCGCGATCTCGGTCGCCCATCACCCGATGACGACGATGACGGGCGGCGGCAGGCTGGCCTTTTCGCCGAAGCGGTTCGCCGCGACGCCGGACGATCCGCTGGAGCCGGATCCAGCACGCGGCCGCTTCATGCTGGCTTACCCGGGTCGATCCGCCGATCTCACCCATTTTCCCGCCGCCGGCGGCGGCACGTTCGACCTGACGGAATATCGTATGGGCGACCGCCGCGAGGATTTCCTGACGCTGGTCGAGGCCGATCATGGCGGGCCGGGCTGGACCGCCCTGGCGCGTGAGGCCGAACAGGACCTGGTGCTGGTGCTGAAGAACCCCTCCGAGCTGCCGATCACCATGCTGTGGTTCAGCAATGGCGGACGCGACTACGCGCCCTGGAGCGGCCGCCACCGCGGCGTGCTCGGCATCGAGGACGGCCGCACGGCGATAGGCCATGCCGCCTCTATCGGCGACAACTGGCTGACGCGCGAAGGCGTGGCGACCGCCTTTGCGCTTGGCGCAGGCCGCAGCGTTTCCTTTCGCCATGTGATCGGCGCCATGCCGCTGTCCGGCGGCGGGCCGCCGCAGGAGGTCACGACCAAGGATGGCCGACTGCGGCTGGCAGCCGGCAGCTCGTCCTGGGAGGTTCCTTTCGACAGCGATTTCCTGCGCATTGGGCGAACGGCGGCAGCTTGAGCGGATGGCTTCCTGTTTGTTCTCAAGGAACGTTGGCGCACAAATTCCGATTTGAAATTTCCGCTTGCTGCCGACAAGATGCCGCGATTGTGGTTATCCTGGCGATCATGCAGGCCAGAGAGAGGCTCCAATGTCCGAAATCGCCCATCTCGCCGCCACCATCTTCAAGCGTGCCGGCAAGGCAAGCCGCTTCATCGTCGCCATTGCCGGGCCGCCTGGCGCCGGCAAGTCGACGCTGTCGGCGAGGCTGCGTGAGCTGTTGCCCGAAGGCACTTCGGAGGTCGTGCCGATGGACGGCTTCCACTATGACGACGCCGTGCTCGAGCAGCGCGGCCTGCGCGCGCGAAAGGGTGCGCCGGAAACCTTTGACTTTGCCGGTTTTGAGGCCCTGCTGAAGCGCATCCGGGCCGGCGAACCCGATATCGCCATACCGGTCTTCGACCGGAGCCTTGAACTGTCGCGCGCCGCCGCCTCGATCGTCGCCACCGAGACCAAGTTCATCCTGGTCGAGGGCAATTACCTGCTGCTCGACGAGGAACCGTGGTCGCGGCTGGCGCCGCTGTTCGATTTCTCGATCTTCGTCGACGTGCCGCGTGACGAGCTCGAGCGCCGCCTGCTGGAGCGCTGGCATGGGCACGGCCGCTCCGATGAGGATGCGCGCGCCTGGATCGCTTCAAACGACATGCCCAACATCGACCGGGTTATCGCTCGCCGCCGCGCTGCCGACCTGGTGATCGGCCTTTCCGCTTGATTCTACGGATTGCGCAAGGGGAACCTTAAGACTTTCAGGCCGTTATCGCGGACAAGGCAATTCTGCCAAGAAGGGAGTCCGTCCGATGGCACAGAAGGCAAGAAAGCCCGCGCCCTCCAAGGGCAAGGCAACCCAATCCAAGGCAGGCGCCGGCCCGGCAACCACGGCGCGTTCCAAGGATACCAAGCCGGCCTTCGGCAAGGCAGCGCCGAAGAAAGTGGTGCCGGCGGCCGCGAAAGCCGCGCCGAAAACCGCAAAGCCCAAGAAACCAGCAGGCGCTGACGGTTCTATTTCGAGCAGCGCATTGCGTACGGTCAAGGCTGCGGCCAATGTGGCTGCAGGCGCCGTCGTCGCCGCCGCCAGGAGTACTGCATCGCTTGCAGCATCCGTGGTGGGCAAGGGCGATTCGAAAGCCAAGGCGAAGTAGAGCCTTCTCAAAGCTCGCAGGTTTGGGGGGGTCAGGCTCTGGCCGGGATGGTCAGGCCCTTCTGCACGGCAGGCCGCGCCAGGCCGCGTTCCAGCCACGCCGCCACATTGGTGAAATCGTCGAAACCGACGAGGTCGCGCGCTTCGTAGAAGCCGATCAGGTTTCGTACCCAGCCGAGCAGCGAGATATCGGCAATAGTGTAGTCATTGCTCATGATCCATTTGCGGCCCTTCAGCCTGCTATCGAGGACGCCGAGCAGCCGCCGCGATTCATCGCGATAGCGCTCCAGCGGGCGCTTGTCGGCGATCTCGCGGCCGGCGAATTTGTGGAAGAAACCGACCTGGCCGAACATCGGCCCGACCGAGGCCATCTGGAAGAACACCCACTGGATGGTCTCGTAGCGGCGCGCCGCGTCCACGGGCATGAGCAGGCCGGTCTTTTCGGCGAGGTAGAGCAGGATGGCGCCGGATTCGAACAGGCCGATCGGCTTGCCGTCCGGACCGTTCGGGTCGATGATCGCCGGTATCTTGCCATTGGGATTGAGCGACAGGAATTCCGGCGTCCAGCTTTCGTTCTTGCTGATGTTGACCAGATGCGGCTCGTAGGGCAGGCCGATTTCTTCCAGGGCGATCGATATCTTCACGCCGTTCGGCGTTGTCGCCGAGTAGAGCTGGATCCGGTCCGGGTGTTTGGCTGGCCAGCGCGTTGCGATCGGGAAGGCGGACAGGTCGGCCATGGGAAACTGAAGGGGATTTGCGCCGAGCGGCACGATTTGGCGGGGGCGGCCAAGAATTAGATGCGCCAAACGTCACGATCAATATGGCGGTGAACGTTTCATCGTGCACGGACGGTCAACTCTGGGACGACCGGGATCGCCCCGGGTAGCTGTAACGGCCGATGCAGGATCAGACGGCCTTGAAGGCCAGCACCGCATTGGTGCCGCCAAACGCGAAGCCGTTGCTGATCGCGGTGCGCACCTTGCGCTCGCGCGCCACATTCGGCGTGACGTCGAGATCGCAATCGGGATCGGCCTCGCGAAAATTGGCCGTCGGCGGCACGATGCCTTCGCGGATCGCCATCACGCAGGCAATCAACTCGAGCGCGCCCGATGCGCCGAGGCAATGGGCATGCATCGACTTGGTCGACGACATCGAGAGCTTGTAGGCATGCTCGCCGAAGACGCGCTTGATCGCCGCCGTCTCGATCTGGTCGTTGGCCTTGGTGCCGGTGCCGTGGGCATTGAGGTAGTCGACATCCTCGGGATTGAACCCGGCGTCGGCCAGGCAGGCGCGCATGGCGGCCGTCGGCCCTTCGATGGTCGGCGCGACAATGTCGGACGCGTCGGCGGAAAGACCGGCGCCGGCAATCTCGGCAAGAATCGTGGCGCCGCGCGCCATGGCGTGTTCGTAGCTCTCCAGCACCGCCATGCCGGCACCTTCGCCAAGCGACAGGCCCTGGCGATCGGCCGAAAATGGCCGGCAGGTGTCCGGTGCCAGCACCCGCAGCGCCTCCCAGCCCTTCAGGACGCCCCAGACCAGCGGCGCATCGGTGCCGCCGGCAACCATCACGTCGGCGCGGCCAAGCCTGATCTGGTCGACGGCCGAGGTAATGGCGTGATTGGACGACGAGCAGGCCGACGTGACGCCGAAGACCGGCCCGCGCAGGCCGAGATTCATGCTGACATGACCGGAGGCGGCACTTGGCATCACCTTTGGCACGGTGAAGATGCCGGCGC
The DNA here is from genome assembly GCF_040323315.1 of Mesorhizobium sp. M0047. NCBI lineage: Bacteria > Pseudomonadati > Pseudomonadota > Alphaproteobacteria > Hyphomicrobiales > Phyllobacteriaceae > Mesorhizobium > Mesorhizobium sp. M0047. The sequence continues at coordinate 74,096 of NZ_JAMYUW010000007.1, forward strand.
GATTCCTGCCCTCGATCAGGATGGCGCGATAGTTCTCCTCGATCGCTTCCCAGCCGCAGACGCCGACACCGACGACGGTGCCCATCCGATAGGTGGTGGCCTCATTCGAAACCAGTCCGGACTGCTGCATGGCTTCCCTGGCCGCGATCGTCGCCAGCAGGCTGAAGCGGTCCATCGATACGGTCTGCTTGCGGTCGATGCCGTGATCGGGAAGCGTCTTGATTTCGCAGCCGACCTTGACCTTCAAATTATGCAGTTGCGGACTTGTGATCTGGCCTATGGCCGAGCGGCCGGCGCGCATCTCGTTCCAGATCGCAGGCGCGCTGGTGCCGAGCCCGCAAATGCCGCCCATGCCGGTAATGACGACGCGCTGCCGCATTCAGTTCAGGCTTTTTTCGCGATCAGCGCGCGGACAGCTTCGACCATATCGCCGACATTCTTCAGATTGCTCCAGGCGTCGACCGTGTTCATCTCGATCTCGATGCCATACTCTTCCTCAAGATCGAAGATGATCTCGGTCAGCTCGAGCGAATGGATACCAAGCGAGGTCAATTCGGTGTTGGTGGTGATTTCCTCGCCACCCGGCTCGGCATGAGCCTTGATCTTCGCGATGATATCCGTTGCCAGCTGGTCGGCCATTCGGTTTCTTCCCCACTGTGTCGCGTTTCCCGACGCCAACTGAGCAGCGCCCCTATTCTCCTGGTATCAAGCCGCCGTCGTCGTTTTATACCCCCGCCAAGCGCTCTGTGACCGTACCAAGGTGGTTCCCTCTATAGAAACCGAAACGTTGTCAAGCAACAAGCTATATCGAACTCCATATCGACAAAGCCGCCGGAGTGCTTAACGTGCAGGCATGGATACGGCTGAACATGGCGGGATTTCGACGCAGCGCGTTGCGGGCGTGGCGCGGCTTTCCTGCGCACTCAGTGACGGTCGCACGCGCCTGCGGCTCCTCTATCAGGACGGTGCCGCCAAAATAAGGATGCCGGCCGTCGCGGCCGATCCGCTCGAAGCGGTGCTGATCAACACCGCCGGCGGGATGACCGGCGGCGACCGGATCGCCTGGGACGTGGATGTCGGCGCGGCCGCATCGGCATCGATCACGACCCAGGCTTGCGAGAAGATCTATCGGGCGGCATCCGATCGTGCCGAGGTGCGGGTCAATTTGTCGGTCGGTGAAAACGGCCGCATCACCTGGCTGCCGCAGGAAACGATCGTCTTCGACCGGGCGGCCTTTGTCCGTAAGCTGGACGTCGAGCTTGCCGCTGGCGCCGAGGCGCTGGTGCTGGAAGCCACCGTCTTCGGCCGCCTGGCGATGGGCGAACGTGCCAAGCACGGCAATTTTCAAGACCGCTGGCGTGTGCGCCAGGAGGGATCCCTCATTCATGCCGAGGATTTCCGCATCGGACCCGATATCGCCGCAACGCTTGACCGCCCGGCGGTTGCCGGTGGCGCGATCGCGATGGCGACGCTGCTGCTGGTTTCGCCGCGGGCCGAAGCACTGCTCGAACCGGTTCTGGAGATCGTCGGCGACCAAGGCAGCGCCAGCGTCTGGAGCGTCAAGAAATCTGGCAAGCTTCTTGCGAGGCTCTACGCCGGGGATAGCTACCGGCTGCGCCAGCGGCTGGTTCCACTCGTCGAATTGCTCAACGGAAGGGCGGGGTTGCCCAAATTATGGTCACTGTAGGCCTGTCGCTACCAGCCTGGGAAAACGCATGAACCTGACGCCGAGGGAAAAGGACAAGCTGCTGATCGCCATGGCGGCGATCGTGGCGCGCAAACGGCTCGAACGCGGCGTGAAGCTCAACCATCCGGAAGCAATCGCGCTGATCACCGACTTCGTCGTCGAGGGTGCCCGCGACGGCCGCCCGGTCGCCGACCTGATGGAGGCCGGCGCCCATGTCGTCACCCGCGCGCAAGTCATGGAAGGCATCGCCGAGATGATCCACGACGTGCAGGTTGAGGCGACATTTCCCGACGGCACCAAGCTGGTGACCGTGCACGAACCGATACGGTGAGGAGGAAAAGATGCTTGAGCTGCGCCCCAATTGCGAATGCTGCGACAAGGACTTGCCGCCAGAGGCAACCGATGTGTTGATCTGCACCTTCGAGTGCACCTTTTGCGCCGACTGCGTGGAGCATGTGCTGGGCGGCATCTGCCCCAATTGCGGGGGCAATTTTTCGGCACGGCCGATCCGCCCGGCGGCGATGCTGAAGAAATACCCCGCCTCGACCAAACGCGTTCTCAAGGCCGAAGGCTGCGGCCCTCGCAAGGCTGCGTGAACACCGCGCCCCTTAACCAGAAGGCAATTCGATGATCCCCGCTCCGATGAAACGCGCTTCGCTTTCCGCAATTCTACTTCTGGCGGCTTCCATGCCGGCCTATGCCCATGTCGGCATCGGCACGACCTCCTCCTTCACGGCCGGTTTCATGCACCCGCTCACCGGCCTCGATCACATGACCGTGATGATCGCGGTCGGACTGTGGGCAGCGCTCAAGGGCGGCAAGGCGGTTCTTGCCTGGCCGGCGGCCTTTGTCGGCGTCACGCTGGCCGGCGGTGCGCTCGGCATGCTGCATATGCCCCTGCCCTTCGTCGAACCGGGCATTCTGGCATCGGTCGTGGTGCTCGGGCTGCTGGTGACCCTGGCGGTCGATCTCCCGGTCTCGGCAGGCATTGCCATCATCGGCCTGTTCGCGCTGTTGCATGGCCACGCCCATGGCACCGAAATACCGGAGAATGCCGGCGGGCTCGAATACATGGCTGGCTTTGCCATCGCCACCGCGCTCCTGAATGCCACCGGCATCGCCGCCGGGCTCGGTCTCGGCAGCCGGTCCCGTGGCCTGTCCCGCGCTGCCGGTGCCGCTTGCGCGGCGATCGGTATCGGCCTCGTTTTCGGTGTGCTGTGAAGATGATCCCGGGCGAAATCATCACAGCGGGTGGCGACATCGAACTGAACAAGGGCCTGCCGACGATCACCTTGAAAGTGGCCAATAGCGGCGACCGGCCGATCCAAATCGGCAGCCACTATCATTTCTTCGAGACCAATGAGGGTCTGAAGTTCGACCGCGAGCGTGCCAGAGGCATGCGCCTCGACATCGCCGCCGGCACGGCCATGCGCTTCGAGCCGGGACAGGAGCGCGACGTGACGCTGGTGCCGCTTGGCGGCAAGCGCGAGGTCTACGGATTTCAGCAGAAGGTGATGGGCAAGCTGTGAGATCTGCCAGCGCGGTCAGCTCAGTTCGACGGCTTGGCCGCGGCATAGATGACGACCTTTCCGGGATCGTCGAATTCGACGGCGAGGACATCCTGCACAAGCACGCGCCGCGACTCGATTGCATTGAACAAGAGCGCGTTGGCCTCGATCTCCTTGCGCAGTTCGGTAATGTCGTCCTGATGCTGCTTGATCTTGCTCTCGATTACCGCCGGTGGGCCGCCTTCGGTGCGCGCGGCGTCGGTCAGGAATACGATATCGACCTTGTCGAGCTTGGAGGTCTTGCGCACCAGGCCGATGTTTTCACGCGTCCGGTCGATGGCCGTGTTGACGTTTCCGGCTTCGGCCGTGGTCTTGGCCTCTTCCTGCTTGACCTCCGAGCCGACAATGCGGTTGACGGTCTCCGTGCTTTCAAGACCCTGCGCCTTCAGGCCGGCAACAGGATCGGCCGCCGCCAGCAACGCCATTGCGGCGACGGCCTGCAACCGTCTTTGGGCGGGAAAAGGAGTGATCGCCATCGCTCGCTCCTGAGGGAATTCGTTTCGGGACGCGGTCTAGCGCGAGAACAAAACGAATCCCGCCCGGCGAAGGTTCCCGTCCCGATGCGGCCGGCGGACCGAATACCGGCCCACCCAGCCCGTCTGTCAGCTGGCCTTCTTGGTAATCAGGGTCAGCGCGCCATTGGGTTCCATGCTGGCGGCGACGACCTGCGCCGAGCTGAGCCCTTTGGCCTCCAGCGCGGACTTCACCTTGGGCGTGGCGTCGATCGAGCTGCGCAGTTTCTTCAAGCCGGCGTCACCACGCTGGGCGATGACCTGATTGACCTGCGTCTGGGTGTCCTTTGGCAGTTCCGTGATGTCGACGATGTTGACGCTCTGGATCGTCGGTACGGCCGGCTGGGGGGTGGCCGGAGCAGGCGTGGTCGGCGCCGGAGCTGGCTGCTGCGCGGGTTGCTGCTGGGCACTGGCGGCGCCCGCCAGCATCAGAGTAGCGGCAGCGGCAAGAACTATGGTTTTGCGCATGGATTTTCCTTTCCATCGATTGGCAAACGGTCGTTTTGGGGTGACCCCCTAACCTCAAACGCCAAATGGGATCAGAAGGTGTCGCCCAGTGGGTCATTGCGTGACCATTGGATGGCAGCAATGTGCCGGACTTCAATCAAACCGCATTTCGGCAAACCGCATTTTGGGAGCAATCGCTGATGGCCAGAATTACCCGCGCCGCCTATGCGCAGATGTACGGCCCGACGGTGGGCGACAAAGTGCGGCTTGCCGACACGGAACTGTTCATCGAGGTCGAGAAGGACCTCACCATCCATGGCGAAGAAGTGAAATTCGGCGGCGGCAAGGTGATCCGCGACGGCATGGGCCAGAGCCAGGTTTCGCGGGCGCAAGGCGCCGTCGACACCGTCATCACCAACGCACTGGTGGTCGATGCCGGCGCCGGCATCTTCAAGGCCGATATTGGGCTCAGGGACGGGCGGATTGCGGCAATAGGAAAGGCCGGCAATCCGGACACGCAGGACGGCGTCACCATCATCATCGGCCCCGGCACCGAGATCATCGCCGGCGAAGGCAAGATCCTGACCGCCGGCGGCTTCGACGCGCATATCCACTTCATCTGCCCTCAGCAGATCGAGGAAGCGCTGATGAGCGGCATCACCACCATGCTCGGCGGCGGCACGGGCCCCGCGCATGGCACGCTCGCTACAACCTGCACGCCGGGCCCATGGCACATGGCCCGCATGATCCAGTCCTTCGATGCCTTCCCGATGAACATCGGCCTGTCAGGCAAGGGCAATGCGTCCTTGCCCGCGGCACTCGAGGAAATGGTGCTGGGCGGCGCCTGTTCGCTGAAGCTGCATGAGGACTGGGGGACGACGCCGGCGGCCATCGACTGCTGCCTGTCGGTTGCGGACGCGTACGACGTGCAGGTGATGATCCACACCGACACGCTGAACGAATCCGGCTTTGTCGAAAACACCGTCGCCGCCATCAAGGGCCGCACCATCCACGCCTTCCACACCGAGGGTGCCGGCGGCGGCCATGCGCCCGACATCATCAAGGTCTGCGGCTTGCCCAACGTCATCCCGTCCTCGACCAATCCGACGCGACCGTACACGGTCAACACGCTGGCCGAGCATCTCGACATGCTGATGGTTTGCCATCATCTGTCGCCGTCGATCCCCGAAGACATCGCCTTTGCCGAAAGCCGCATCCGCAAGGAGACCATCGCGGCGGAGGACATCCTGCACGACATCGGCGCCTTCTCGATCATCTCTTCCGACAGCCAGGCCATGGGCCGTGTCGGCGAAGTGGCGATCCGCACCTGGCAGACCGCCGACAAGATGAAGCGGCAACGCGGGTCGCTGCCGCAGGAAACCGGCAGCAACGACAATTTCCGCGTCCGCCGCTACATCGCCAAATACACGATCAATCCGGCCATCGCGCATGGGCTGTCGAAGGATATCGGCTCGATCGCGGTCGGAAAACGCGCCGACCTGGTGTTGTGGAACCCGGCCTTCTTCGGCGTCAAACCGGATATGGTGCTGATCGGCGGCATGATCGCCGCCGCCCCGATGGGCGACCCCAACGCCTCGATCCCGACACCGCAGCCGATGCACTACAGGCCAATGTTCGGTGCCTATGGCAAGGCCAGGACCAACTCGTCGGTGACTTTCGTTTCGAAGGCAGCGCTCGAATCCGGCCTGCACGGCAGGCTTGACGTCGACAAGCAGTTCGTCGCCGTCGAAAACACCCGTGGCGGCATCGGCAAGCACTCGATGGTGCTCAACGACGCCACGCCGCATATCGAGGTCGACCCGGAAACCTACGAGGTCCGCGCCGACGGCGAATTGCTGACTTGCGAGCCGGCAACGGTGCTGCCGATGGCGCAGAGGTATTTTCTGTTTTAGGATTGGTGCGCCTGCGAAGTATCGGACCCCATCATGGATGAGCAAAAGAAACTTGCCTTGATTTCGAGAATGGGCGCGCTGCAAAAATACAATGGCGGCGTTGCTCCCCTCACTATGCCACTTGTTACATTGGAAGAATATTTCGATGGGGCTCAAGGCGAAGCCGGATTGCTGTGCAACAGCCCGGAGACACCGGACAATGATACGGTTCTGGCCACATTTCAGTCGATACGGAAAAGGTCTGAAGTTCACGACGTCCGGATAGCCATCGTGCAGTGTGATGATGGAGAATGGCCGTTCTCTGACAAGGTCGTCATCACAACGCGCGCCAGCGAAGAACATGCGATTGGCTGGCTGCCGTCAGGCTTTGAGCCGGACGAAACCTGGGAGGGAGATGTCGATCACCTACCCGCCGAGCAGGTTGAAATTCCAGCCGGTTACCGAAAGCTATGGCTTTGGTATGATTAGCCGCAACTTTCCAAGCTTCTAGAACAGACAAATGGCCACCGAAATCGCCTCCGCTCACGACATCTTCCCGCACATCCGCATCGTCATGGGCATGGTGATCGGGCTTGGTGTCGCCCGCCTGCTGTCGGGTGTGGCGCGCATCGTCCAGCATCCCGGCCAGTACCGGCTCTATCCAGTGCATCTGGCCTGGGTCGCCTCGGTGCTTTTGATGCTGGTGCATTTTTGGTGGTGGGAGTTCGGTCTCTACGCCATTGAGACGTGGACCTTCGGCAAGTACCTGTTCATCATCTTCTATGCGATCACGCTGTTCCTGCTCTGCGCCCTGCTGTTCCCGGATTCGATGCTGGATTACACCAGCTACGAGGATTTCTTCTATTCGCGTCGGGCCTGGTTCTTCGGCCTGCTGGCGGCGACGTACCTGCTCGATGTGATCGACACGCTGCTGAAAGGGCCGGAGCATTTCGCCCGCTTCGGCAACGAGTACCTGTTCCGCACGCCGGTCTTCGTCGCGCTCTGCATTGTCGCGATCCTGGTGCGCGACAGCCGCTTCCACATCGCCTTTGTCGCGGCGGCGCTCATCTATCAGATATCGTTCATCCTGCGGCTCTTCGACACCATCGTCTGAGCGGACGCGATGGTCTAGGTTGCTCGGGAAAGGCAGGTTTCAACCATGTACAAGGCCATCGGATCGCGTGGGTCCCGGGTCAGCCGCGTTCTCTGGATGCTCGAGGAACTCGGGCAGGCCTATGAATTCGTCGAGGTCAAGCTGCGCTCGCCGGAAGCCTATGCGCTCAACCCGTCGGGCAAGGTGCCGATCCTGATCGATGGCGAGCTGACAGTGACCGATTCGGCGGCGATCTGCGTCTATCTCTCAGACAAACACGCCGATATGGGCATGGGGACCAACCCGGGCCTAGCCGGTCGTGCCGAGATGGATTCCTGGATGCATTTTGCCCAAAGCGAGCTGGAGGCGCCACTGTGGAACAAGCTGCGCCACCGCTTCCTGCTGCCGAAGGACATGCGCGTCGATGTCGGCCCAGCGGCGGTCTACGATTTTGCCTCGGAGCTCAGGGCGCTGGAGCGGCGGCTGGGTGACAGGCCCTTCGCGCTGGGCGACCGGTTCTCGGCTGTCGACGTGCTGCTCGGCGACATTGGCGGCTGGGCCCGCGCCGGCCGGTTCCCGATCGAATCCGACCGCATCAACGCCTATTTCGACCGCGTGCTGGCGCGGCCTGCCCGCGCAAGGGCGCAAGCAAATGGGGGATCCATGAAATGAAGCTCAACCTCAACACCGACTTCACCAAATTCCCGCGTGCCGTCTCGGTGCTGTCCGCCGACAAAGCCGGAACCATCACGCCATCCGGGCAGGCTGTGCTCGCCCATGACGAGCGGCATCTGCGCCGTCGAGCCATCCAACTTGCCGACGGCAGCAAGGTGCTGGTCGACCTGCCTGAGCCCGTCGCCCTGAACGATGGCGACCGGCTGGTGCTGGAGGATGGCGGCCATATCGAGATCATCGCGGCGCCGGAAGAAGTCTACGACATCCGGGCTCGCGACACCGTGCATCTGGCCGAACTGGCCTGGCATATCGGCAACCGTCATCTCGCGGCCAGCATCGAGGCCGGGCGCATCCTCATCCTGCGCGACCATGTCATCAAGGCGATGCTGGAAGGGCTCGGCGCCACGGTGACCGACGTGTCCGAGCCGTTCAAGCCGGTGCGCGGCGCCTATTCCGGGCAAAGCCACGATCACGGCCATGCGCATGCCCATAGCCACGCGGAAGCGCATTCCCACTCACATGGCGAATCGCATTCCCATTCGCACGGTCACGCCGGCCACCACCACGACCATGACTGAACAGCCTTCGAACATCGCCCTGCTGCGGCTGATGGCGTGGTTGTCGCCGGCCTTTCCGGTCGGCGGCTTTTCCTACAGCCATGGCCTCGAGCGTGCGGTGCATGACGGGCTGATCGTCGACAGCGAAAGCCTTGCCGTCTGGCTGGAAACGCTGGTCGAGATGGGCTCCGGCTGGAACGACGCCGTGCTGTTCGCCGAGAGCTGGCGCCGGGCGCGCAACGCCGGTGATCTCGATGACATAGCCGCACTCGCCGAAGCGCTCGCCGGCTCGCGCGAACGCCACACCGAGACCATGCTGCAAGGTGCGGCCTTCCTCAAGGCGGCAGCGGCCTGGCCAAATCCCGTTCTCCAGCGTTTGCCGGCCGAATGCGCCTATTGTGTCACTGTCGGCGCCATTGCCGGCGGCAATTCAATTGCACTTCGGGATGCGCTGTCCGCGTTCCTGCAGACCTTCTTCTCCAACCTCGTCCAGGCCGCGATACGGCTCGGCGTCGTTGGCCAAAACAGGGCAACCACCCTGCTTGCCGGTTTCGAGCCGCTGGCCGTTGCGACCGCCGCCCGCGCCGCGCGCTCGACATTGGACGATCTCGGCGGCTGCGCCTTCGTCTCCGACGTCATGGCGATGAAGCACGAAACCCAGTACTCGCGATTGTTCCGCTCATGATCATCCTCGCCTTCGCGCTTTCGACCGTTCTGCTGCTGATCACCGCACTGCATGTCTATTGGGGCATTGGCGGCATCTGGCCGGGCAAGGATGCGGCCTCCTGCGCACGTGCTGTCGTCGGCTTTCGCGGCGTCGACGAGATGCCGACGCCGTTTGCCAGTTTCGCCGTTGCCGCTTGCCTGTGCCTGGCGACGCTGTGGCCGCTGGCACTTGAAGGCGTCTTTGCCTCGCCGTTTCCCAGGGAAGGCCTCGCCGCCACGTCGCTGCTCATCGGGCTGGTCTTCCTTGGACGCGGCATTGCCGGCTTCACGCCGTGGTGGCGGCGCTTGACGCCGGAACAGCCTTTCGCGCGGCTCGATGTCCGTTATTATTCGCCGCTGTGCCTGCTGATCGGGCTCGGCTTTGCCATCCTCGCCATCACGGAGTTTCCCGCATGACACAGACAAATGGCCCGCTGCGCGTCGGCATTGGTGGTCCGGTCGGTTCGGGCAAGACGACGCTGACGGAGAAGCTGTGCAAGGCGCTGCGCGACGAATTCTCGATCGCCGTCGTCACCAACGACATCTACACCAAGGAAGATGCCATGATGCTGGCGCGGCTGCAGGCGCTGCCCGAGGATCGCATCATGGGCGTCGAGACCGGCGGTTGCCCGCATACCGCGATCCGCGAGGATGCCTCGATCAATCTGCAGGCGATCGCCGAGATGAGCCGGAAATTTCCGGATCTCGATATCGTGTTCATCGAATCCGGCGGTGACAATCTCGCCGCCACCTTCTCGCCGGATCTCGCCGACCTGACGCTCTATGTCATCTCGGTCTGCCAGGGCGAGGAGATCCCGCGCAAGGGCGGGCCGGCGATCACTCGCTCCGATTTCCTGGTGATCAACAAGAGCGATCTCGCACCCTACGTGAACGTCAACCTCGATGTCATGGAGAGCGACGCCGGCCGCATGCGCGGCAAGCGGCCGTTCGGCTTCACTGACCTGTCGCGCGGCAAGGGGCTGCAGGAGGTGATCGATTTCATCGTCGAGCATGGCGGCTTGCGGGCCGGCGCTGCTGCCAGCACGGCAGCGTGAGATAGCCATCCCTGCACCAACCAAAACTGGTTGCGGGCATGGGCTGGCCACGGCATTCTTGGCAAAACCGGAGGATTTTTTCGATGAGCATCGCCCGCCTGCAGAAGGAAACGCTGACCAACCTGCCCTTCTATGAGGAGCGCGTCGATCTCGCCTGTGCCTTTCGCTGGACGGCGCGGCTCAACATGAACGAGGCGGTGGCCAATCATTTCTCGCTGGCCGTCAACGATGCCGGCACGCAGTTCCTGATGAACCCCAACCAGGTGCATTTCTCGCGCATCAAGGCGAGCGACCTTTTGATGATCGATGCCAACGATCCCGAAACGCTCTCCGGCCCCAACGCGCCCGATCCGACGGCGTGGGGCCTGCACGGCGCCATCCATCGCAATGTGCGCCACGCGCGCTGCGTCATGCATGTGCACTCGATCCACGCCACGGTGCTGGCGTCGCTGGCCGATTCCCGCCTGCCGCCGATCGACCAGAATTCGGCGATGTTCTTCAACCGCCATGTCGTCGACGCTCATTACGGCGGGCTGGCCTTCGAGGAAGAGGGCGAGCGCTGCTCGCAGCTTCTCGTCGATCCCAAGGTCAAGGTGATGGTGATGGGCAATCACGGCGTGCTGGTCATCGGCGATACGGTCGCCGATGCCTTCAACCGCATGTTCTATTTCGAGCGCGCCGCCGAAACCTACATCAAGGCGCTGTGGACCGGCCGGCCGCTGCGCACGCTGTCTGACGCGGTCGCCGAGAAGCCGGCTCGCGAGATGGACGACTATCCCGGCCAGGCGGAACGCCATCTCAGCGAGCTGAAGGCGATCCTGGACGAGCAGGAACCGGTCTACCGGAATTGATCGCCTACAGGTCCAGTTCTGCCCGCAATTCCTCGGCGCTGTTGATGACGACGGCGCCGGGCGGTCCGTGCATCGGCTTTTCCGGCCAGAAAATCGTCTTCATGCCCGCCGCCAGCCCCGCCATGGCGCCCGGCCAGCTGTCGTCGATCGCCATTGCGTGCGCGGGATCGACATCGGCCAGATAGGCGGCGCGCAGGAACGGTTCGGCCTGCGGTTTGCCTTCGCGCACATCGTTGCGGCTGATCGTCTTCATGCCGGGATAAATGAGGCCGACCATGCTCAGATTGGCGTCGACGATCATTCGGTCCGAATTGGACACCACGGCCTGCGCCACGCCTTTTTCGCGCAATTCGGTGAAAATCTCGATCGCGCCGGGGCGTGGCTTCAAGCCCTCCACCAGCGGCAGATAGTGCTCGTATTTGCGCATGATCCAATCGTCGAAAGGCAGAGCAAGGCCGAACTCGTCGCGCATCATCTCGTAGACCGGCCAGGCGGCGACGCCGAGCACACGCTCATGCAGATTTTCAGGCGGCACAAGGCCGGCACTGCGCATTGCTGCCACAAGGGCTGCTTCGTGCAGCGGCTCGCTGTCGACCAGCGTGCCGTCCATATCCCAGAAAACCGCTTTCGGTGTCATGCAGCGCTCCTTTTTGCGATCCATTAAAGCCTTTGCGCCGGGAGATAAACCTTCGGGACCGAAGAACGTGCCGCAGGTCGGGACGGCAACCGCCCTTCTTTGCCTGATGCGGGCATTGCCGGAAGCGCAAAATCCGGCTGTGTGCGCCGGAAGTTGGCAAGCAATTGCCCTTGCGATTGACAATTGCGCAGCAGGCCGTTCCCTGCGAAACTAGGCGCGGACCGCTCTGGAACCGGCGGTCCTGGGAGGCAGGACGTGAATACCCGGCAGGATGGTAGCAGCAACAGGCTGGACGACGCGGCGCGTGCCGGCTGGCTTTATTATGTTGCCGGCAACACGCAAGACCAGATCGCCGCCACGCTCGGCATTTCGCGGCAGACGGCGCAGCGGCTGGTGTCGCTGGCCGTGTCGGGAGGATTGATCAAGGTTCGCGTCGACCATCCGATCGCCAACTGCCTCGATCTGGCGGCACGGTTGAGGTCCCGCTTCGCGCTCGATCTGGTCGAAGTGGTGCCGAGCGATCCCAATTCATCCTCCACCACGATCGGCATCGCCGAGGCGGCTGCCGCCGAGATCGAGCGGCGGCTGCGGTCACCGACGCCGATCGTCATGGCGATCGGCACCGGCCGCACGCTGAAAGCGGCGATCGAGCAATTGCCGCCGATGGAATGCCCGCAGCACAAGGTGGTGTCGTTGACGGGCAACATCTCGCCGGACGGCTCGGCCGCCTTCTACAACGTCATCTTCACCATGGCCGACAGAGTGAAGGCGCGATCCTTCCCGATGCCGCTGCCGGTCATCGCCTCTTCGCCGGAGGAGCGCGAGATGCTGCTCAACCAGCCGATGATCCAGCCGACGCTGGCGCTGGCGGCCGAAGCCGACGTCACCTTCATCGGCATTGGCGACCTCGGTCCCAAGGCGCCGCTCTACGAGGATGGCTTCATCTCGGAAAGCGAGTTGAAGGCGCTGCAGAAGGCCGGCGGTATCGCCGAGATCGTCGGCTGGGTGTTCGATCGCGAAGGCCGCATGATCGAGGGCATCACCAACGACCGCGTGTCATCGGCTTCGCTGCCGTCGCGCGAAAAATCGCTGGTCATCGCATTGGCCATGGGCGAACGAAAGTTGCCGGGCATCCTGGCGGCCGCCAACCGGCGGCTGATCAACGGCCTCATCACCGATGAACGGACGGCTGCCGCGCTGCTGGCCAGCATCTGACGGAAGGTAGCGACGCCTGATTTGCAATAAAGCGGGCCACGCTACCCGTGCCGCCCGAAAGGGTCGTTGCCATCGAGGAAACCGAGGTCGCGCTGCAGATGCGGCGACAGGTCCCTGATGTCGAGATATGCCTTCTTTTTTATCGCGAACCAGCCAAATCCGTCCGTGAGCCACGAAATCCAGCGGTGATCCGGAGCGGGAGTGCATCTTTGCTGCGCCATGGTCATGATCGTCAACCTTCGCTATCCTGAACCCGAATGACGGGTTGATCAGGAATGTCGGTCTTACCGGCCGCCTTTGCCAATCGAACGTCTGTTATGACCCATAAGGAGGCCTTATGCCGGACCTCAGCTCGCGACAGGTTTCGCAACTCCCGCCGCTGCAGGCGATCAGGGTGTTCGACGCGGTGGCGCGCCATCTTTCGTTCACCAGGGCCGCCGGCGAACTGGCCATGACGCAGGCCGCGGTCAGCTATCAGATCAAGGTGCTGGAGGAACGTATCGGCGCGCCGCTGTTCCTGCGCCGGCCACGCCAGATCGTATTGACCGAGGCCGGACAGCGTCTGGCGCCCGCCGTCAGCGAGGCCTTCGCCATTCTTGGCCAGGCCTATGCCGCGGTGCGTGGCGGGGCCGACGGGTTGCTGTGCGTCACCACCGTGCTGACCTTTGCCTCGAACTGGCTGGCGCACCGGCTAGGGTCGTTCCAGATCGCCCATCCGGCACTTGCCGTTCGGCTTGAGACGTCGAGCCGCCTGACGGACTTTGCCCGCGAGGAAGCCGATATCGCCATCCGCTCGGGCGCCGGCAAATGGCCGGGCCTGGAAGTGCACAAGCTGTTCGATGCCGATTTCACGCCGATGCTGAGCCCCAAGCTCGCGGCAAGCATCGGTGGCGTCAAGGAACCGGCCGATCTCTTGCGGTTGCCGATCCTCGATCCTGGCGACATCTGGTGGAACGAGTGGTTTTCGGCTGCCGGCGTGCACTCGCACGATCTTGCCAGACGACCCGGCAGCAGCATGGGTGCTCAGGCCTATGAGGCCAATGCGGCAATCGCCGGCCATGGCGTGGCGATCCTGACCAGGGCGCTGTTCAAGGCGGAATTGGCGGACGGCCGCCTGATCCAGCCCTTCGACTTGGTCGGCGACGACGGTCATGCCTATTGGCTGGTCTATCCGGAGGCACGCCGCAACGTGCCGAAGATCCGTGCCTTCCGCGACTGGCTGCTGGCCGAGATCGCCTGCTGACAGGCAAGCCTCCAGCAACTGCATTCAATTCCGCAAGCCGTTCTGTCCGGTCGTCTGACGTCCGGCGGGGCGCGGTTTGCCTTCGCAATTTCCACCCACCCGGTATCCGTCAGCCGCGCCGAGTGCTGCGCTGCAGCATCGAATCCGACTTGACATAATTAACGCTAAGTGAGTAATTGCTCAAAGCCAAGGCAAATGCTCATCTTGGTTCAAGGGAGGAATTTCATGAAACTTCGCACGCTCACCCTGGGCTTGTTGTCGGCCAGCGCGCTCGCGTTCGCCGCACACGCCGAATCCATCACCATCGCCACCGTCAACAATGGCGATATGGTCCGCATGCAAAAGCTGACCGATGACTTCACCAAGGCGAATCCCGACATCCAGCTCAACTGGGTTACGCTTGAAGAGAACGTGCTGCGCGAGCGCGTCACCACCGACATCGCCACCAAGGGTGGACAATATGACGTGATGACCATCGGCACCTATGAAGTTCCGATCTGGGCCAAGCAGAACTGGCTTCTGCCGCTCGACAAGCTCGGCGACGACTACGATGTCAAGGACATCATCCCGGCCATCGCCGGCGGCCTTTCGGTCGACGGCAAGCTCTACGCAGCGCCCTTCTACGGCGAAAGCTCCTTCGTCATGTACCGCAAGGACCTGATGGACAAGGCCGGGCTGAAGATGCCCGATGCACCGACCTGGGACTTCATCAAGCAGGCCGCCGACAAGATGACCGACCGCGCCAATGGCGTGAACGGTGTGTGCCTGCGCGGCAAGGCCGGCTGGGGCGAGAACATGGCGTTCCTGACCGCGATGTCGAACTCCTTCGGCGCACGCTGGTTCGACGAGAACTGGAAGCCCCAGTTCGACCAGCCCGAATGGAAGAACACGCTGCAGTTCTATGTCGACCTGATGAAGGCCGACGGCCCCGAGGGCGCCTCCTCCAACGGCTTCAACGAAAACCTGGCGCTGTTCCAGCAGGGCAAGTGCGGCATGTGGATCGACGCCACCGTCGCCGCGTCTTTCGTCTCCGACCCGAAGGCATCCCAGGTCGCCGACAAGGTCGGCTATGCACTGGCGCCCGACAATGGCCTGGGCAAGCGCGGCAACTGGCTGTGGGCCTGGTCGCTGGCCATCCCGGCCGGTACGCAGAAAGCTGATGCCGCCGAGAAGTTCGTCTCGTGGGCGACCAGCAAGCACTATGCCGAACTGGTCGCTTCGAAGGAGGGCTGGGCTAACGTTCCTCCGGGTACGCGCTCCTCGCTCTATGCCAATGCCGAGTACCAGAAGGCGGCTCCGTTCGCCAAGATGACGCTCGACTCCATCAACGCAGCCGATCCGACGCATCCGACCGTCAAGCCGGTGCCCTATGTCGGCGTCCAGTTCGTCGCCATCCCGGAGTTCCAAGGTCTTGGCACAACCGTCGGCCAGCTCTTCTCGGCGGCTCTTGCCGGCCAGTCGAGCGTCGACGATGCGCTGAAGCAGGCCCAGGACGCTGCCACCGCGACAATGACCGAAGGCGGATACATGAAGTAAGGCTCCTCCCGGTGCCGAATGCCGGTCGCCTTCTTGACCGGCAACGGCCGCCCGAGTTCCCAGTTCGGGCGGCCGCCTTTAACGCCTTTTTGTAAATTCAGCCTGACCAGTGAAGGGTGACCGTCATGGCTACTCAGCAGACCCGTTCGCTTGCCCGTTTCATGATGGCGCCATCCGTGGTGCTGCTGTTCGTCTGGATGATCGTGCCGCTGGTCATCACCATCTGGTTCTCCTTCCAGCAGTACAATCCGCTCAATCCGATCCGCGACGGATTCGTCGGCTTTTCCAACTACGCGCTGTTCTACTCCAACCCGGCTTTCCTGCAGTCGATCCTCAACACGCTCACCCTGGTGATCAGCGTGCTTTTGATCACGGTGATCGGTGGCATCCTGCTGGCGCTTCTGATCGACCAGCCGATGTGGGGCCAGGGGATTGTGCGCATCCTCGTCATCTCACCCTTCTTCGTCATGCCGCCAGTGGCCGCATTGGTTTGGAAGAACATGATCATGCACCCGCAATACGGAGTGTTCGCCGACATGGCGCGCTTCTTCGGAGCGCAGCCGATCGACTGGTTCGGGCAGCATCCGATGCTGGCGATCATCATCATCGTCGCCTGGCAATGGCTGCCCTTCGCGACGCTCATTCTCTTGACCGCGCTGCAGTCGCTCGATGGTGAGCAGAAGGAAGCCGCCGAAATGGACGGCGCCGGCTTCATCAGCCGCTTCATCTATCTGACGCTGCCGCACATGTCGCGCGCCATCACCGTCGTCATCCTGATCCAGACGATCTTCCTCCTCTCCGTCTATGCCGAGATCCTCGTCACCACCAATGGCGGCCCGGGATACGCCTCCACCAACCTGCCCTTCCTCGTCTACCAGAAGGCGTTGCTGGAGTTCAAAATCGGCCAGGCGTCCGCCGGAGGCGTGATCGCCGTCATTCTCGCCAACATCGTCGCCTTCTTCGCCATGCGCGCGGTCGGCAAGAACCTGGACAAGTAAGGGAGGATACGATGGCACGCTCAGTCACCACCCGGCACAAGACGATCGCGACAATTGCCGCCTGGATCGTCGCGCTGCTGATCTTCTTCCCGATCCTCTATACGATCATCACCTCGTTCAAGTCGGAGCAGGAAGCCATCCAGGGTTTCAGCATCATCCCGTCAGGGACGTTCGAGAGTTATTCCGAGGTCCAGGCGCAGAACGGATACTTCAAGTTCTTCTTCAACTCGGTGCTGCTCTCGGTCGGCTCGACCATCCTGGCCCTGCTGGTCGCCATACCGGCCGCCTGGTCGATGGCCTTCTCGCCGACCAAGCGAACCAAGGACATCCTGATGTGGATGCTGTCCACGAAGATGATGCCCGCGGTTGCCGTGCTGTTTCCGATCTACCTGATCTTCCGCGATACAGGACTGCTCGACAGCCGTATCGGCCTGATGGTCATGCTGATGCTGATCAACCTGCCGATCGTGGTGTGGATGCTGTACACCTACTTCCGCGAAATACCGGGCGAGATCCTGGAAGCGGCGCGGATGGACGGCGCATCGCTATGGAACGAGATCATTTATGTACTCACACCGATGGCTGTGCCTGGCATCGCGTCGACCATGCTGCTCAACATCATCCTGGCCTGGAACGAGGCGTTCTGGACAATCCGGCTGACGACCACGGAAGCAGCACCCTTGACCGCCTTCATCAGCTCGTTCTCAAGCCCGCAAGGCCTGTTCTGGGCCAAGCTTTCGGCGGCCTCGACACTAGCCATCGCGCCGATCCTGATCATGGGCTGGTTCAGCCAAAAGCAGCTGGTGCGCGGCCTGACCTTTGGCGCCGTCAAGTAAGACCGCCGCAAGCAACAGACGCCGGACATAACCCCTCGGGGAGGAAACCATGGGAAACATAACGCTCAAGAACGTCTCCAAATCCTTCGGAGCGACCTCCATCATCCCCGGCCTCGACCTGGTGATCGAAAATGGCGAGTTCGTCGTCTTCGTCGGCCCGTCCGGTTGCGGCAAGTCAACGCTGCTGCGGCTGATCGCCGGGCTGGAAGACACCAGCGGCGGCTCCATCAACATCGACGGCCGCGATGTCACCGGCGAGGCACCGGCCAAGCGCAAGCTGGCCATGGTGTTCCAGTCCTACGCGCTCTATCCGCACATGACGGTGGCCAAGAACATCGGCTTCCCGCTGAAGATGGCCGGCGAAGACAAGGCGACCATCGAAAAGAAGGTGGGGGACGCGGCGCGCGTGCTCAACCTGACCAACTACCTCGAACGCCGGCCGGGCCAGCTTTCCGGCGGCCAGCGCCAGCGCGTCGCCATCGGCCGTGCCATCGTGCGCCAGCCGACCGCCTTCCTGTTCGATGAACCGCTATCCAACCTCGACGCAGCACTCCGCGGCACGATGCGGCTGGAGATCAGCGAGCTGCACCATCAGCTCAAGACGACCATGATCTATGTCACCCACGACCAGGTCGAAGCCATGACCATGGCCGACAAGATCGTCGTGCTGAACGCCGGCAACATCGAGCAGGTCGGCTCGCCGATGGAACTTTACAAGACGCCGAAGAACCTGTTCGTCGCCGGCTTCAT
This sequence comes from Mesorhizobium sp. M0047, assembly GCF_040323315.1. Classification (NCBI taxonomy): domain Bacteria; kingdom Pseudomonadati; phylum Pseudomonadota; class Alphaproteobacteria; order Hyphomicrobiales; family Phyllobacteriaceae; genus Mesorhizobium; species Mesorhizobium sp. M0047. Next base: position 92,353 of record NZ_JAMYUW010000007.1, read on the forward strand.
CGGCTCGCCGAAGATGAACCTGATCGAAGGCGCGCCGGCTGCCAAATACAGCGCCAAGACCATCGGCATCCGCCCCGAGCATCTGGAAATCTCGACCACGAAGGGCGACTGGAAGGCCACCGTGGGCGTCGCCGAACATCTCGGCTCCGACACGTTCTTGCACGTTCAAGCTGATGGCGTCGGGCCGCTGACGGTGCGTGCCGACGGCGAACTGGCCGTCCATCACGGCGACACCATCTATCTGACGCCCGACAAGACCAAGCTGCATCGCTTCGGCGCCGACGGGAAGGCAATCTGAGCATGCGACTGGCCGGCAAATCCGCGTTGATCACGGGCTCGGCGCGCGGCATCGGCAGGGCCTTCGCCGAAGCCTATGTCGGCGAAGGCGCCACCGTCGCCATTGCCGACATCAATCTCGAGGCTGCGCGCAAGACGGCCGCCGAGATCGGCAGCAAGGCTTATGCGGTCAAGCTCGACGTCACCGACCTCGCCTCCATCGAAGCGGCGGTGAAAGCCGTCGAGGCGAAGACCGGCGGCCTCGATATATTGATCAACAACGCCGCCCTGTTCGACCTGGCGCCGATCGTCGAGATCACCAAGGCCAGCTACGACAAATTGTTTTCGGTCAACGTCGCCGGCACGCTGTTCATGCTGCAGGCAGCCGCCCGCTCGATGATCGCACGCGGCAAGGGCGGCAGGATCATCAACATGGCGAGCCAGGCCGGGCGGCGCGGCGAGGCGCTGGTCGGTGTCTATTGCGCCACCAAGGCCGCCGTCATCTCACTGACCCAGTCGGCGGGGCTCGACCTGATCAAGCATCGCATCAACGTCAACGCGATTGCCCCTGGCGTCGTCGACGGCGAGCACTGGGATCACGTTGATGCGCTGTTCGCCAAGTATGAAAACCGGCCGAAGGGCGAGAAGAAGAAACTGGTCGGCGAGGCAGTACCGTATGGCCGCATGGGCACGGCGCAGGACCTCACCGGCATGGCGGTCTTTCTCGCCAGCGCCGACGCCGAATACATCGTCGCCCAGACCTACAATGTCGATGGCGGCCAGTGGATGAGTTGAGGCGGGGACGGCCTCTGCTCCTCGTACCTCCGCGGGGGGCAGAGGCCGACATCGCAGGGCGCATCGACCTTGGAATACGTGCCGCCCCTTATCCTCTCCACGTGAGAAACGGGGAGAGGGAGTAACGAAGGCCGCAGCCCGGCCAAAGGGTAAAACAGATGACCGTAAAACTCTCGTCCGCAAACCTCTCCAATCTACCCGTCAAGGTCGCCGGTCCGAAATACGACCGCTCGGGGCTCAAGGCCGGCATCGTGCATTTCGGCGTCGGCAATTTCCATCGCTCGCACCAGGCCGTCTATCTCGACGATTTGTTCAACTCGGGCATCGGCCATGACTGGGCGCTGGTCGGCGCCGGGGTGTTCGAGGGCGAGAAGATCGGCCGCGCCAAGCTGGAAGAGCAGGATTGGCTGACCACGGTGGTCGAGCAGGACTCTGGGCATATGAGCGCCCGCGTGTCCGGCGCCATGGTCGACTTCCTGATGCCGGGCGACGCGGCCGGCATCGTCGAACGGCTTGCCGACCCGGCGATCAAGATCGTTTCGCTGACCATCACCGAAGGAGGTTATTTCATCGACCCGGCCTCCGGTGTTTTCAACCCGACCCATCCCGACATCGTGGCGGACGCGCAGGCAGGCGCGACGCCGAAGACGGTGTTCGGCATCATTCTCGCCGGCCTGGTCCGCCGCCGCGACGAGGGCACTGTGCCGTTCACGGTGATGTCCTGCGACAACATTCCCCACAATGGCCATGTCACCTCCGACGGCGTCATTGGCCTGGCCCGTCTGATCGACGAGGATCTGGCGAACTGGGTCGGTGAAAAGGTTGCCTTTCCGAACGGCATGGTCGATCGCATCACACCGGCCACCACAGACCGCGAGCGCGGCATCCTGGCCAAGGATTTTGGCCTCGAGGACAACTGGCCAGTGTTCTGCGAGCCGTTCCGGCAATGGGTGCTGGAGGATCATTTCACCGATGGCCGTCCGCCGCTGGAAAAGGTCGGCGTGCAGTTCGTGAGGGATGTTGCCCCTTACGAGCTGATGAAGATCCGCATCCTCAATGGCGGCCATGCCACCATCGCCTATCCGGCCGGCCTGATGGACATTCATTTCGTCCATGAGGCGATGCAGGAGCCGCTGGTGAGCGGTTTTCTGGCCAAGCTCGAACGGGACGAAATCATCCCGACCGTGCCGCCGGTGCCGGACACGGTTCTGGAAGAATATTACCAGCTCATCGAGAGCCGCTTCTCCAATCCCAAGATCGGCGACACGGTGCGCCGGCTCTGCCTCGACGGTTCCAACCGTCAGCCGAAGTTCATCATCCCGACCATTGCCGACCGGCTGAAGGCCGGCAAAAGCGTCGACGGCCTGGCGCTGGAATCGGCGCTGTGGTGCCGCTACTGCTTCGGCACGACGGACAGCGGCGCCGTCATCGAACCCAACGACCCGAGCTGGGACCGGTTGCAGGCGACGGCAAAGGCGGCAAAGGATGCGCCTGCTGCCTGGCTTGCCATGGAGGACATCTATGGCGATGTCGGCCGCGCGACGGCGTTTGTCGAGGCCTTCGCCCATGCGCTCAACGTGCTGTGGGCGAATGGCGCGCGCGCGACGCTGACGCGCTATCTCGCCGGCGAGCTCTGAGACCATTCGACGTCATGACGCCTGAACTGGTTATCTTCGACTGCGATGGCGTGCTGGTCGACAGCGAGGCACTCTCCGTCTCGGCGCTGCTCGGCGTGATCAAGCTGGCCGGCGGCAATTTCAGCGAGGATGCCGCCTACGAGCATTTCCTCGGCAAGAGCATGAAGAGCGTGCGCGAGATCCTTGGCCGCGACTTCGGGCTGGATATCACCGACAGCCACCTGACCGAGATGCGTGTCGAACTGATGCGCAGGTTTCGCGAAGAGCTGAAGCCGATTGCCGGCGTCAAGGAGATGCTGCCGAGGCTAGGGCTGCCGTTCTGCGTCGCGTCCTCGGGCACGCTCGACCGGATCCGCTACGCGCTCGAAGTCACCGGATTGCTGGGGCTGATGGAACCGCATCTGTTCAGCGCCTCCATGGTGGCCAAGGGAAAGCCGGCGCCCGACCTGTTCCTCCATGCCGCCGCCAGCATGCGAGCCCAACCACGCAAATGCCTTGTCGTCGAGGACAGCCCGGCAGGCATCGCTGCGGCGCGGGCGGCAGGTATGCGCGTGTTTGCCTTCAGCGGCGGATCGCATGCCGGCAACCCAACATTGAAAGCGCGGCTTGCGTCGAGTGAACCGGACTTTATATTCGCTGACATGCTGCAATTGCCCGATCTGATTGCAGGCCTGGGAGCGAGAGTTAGAGCATCTTGACGAAACAGTTCGTTTGCGCGGTCGATGTCGGCACCGGGAGCGCCCGCGCGGGCATTCTCGACGCCAGTGGCACCTTGCTCGGCCGCGCCGAGCGGCCGATCGTCATGAACCAGCCGAAGCCCGACCACGCCGAGCATGATTCGCGCGATATCTGGTCGGCGGTCTGCACCGCCGTGCGCACTGCCCGCGAAAAGGCCGGCGTCGCCGCCGAGGACGTCGTCGGCATCTCCTTCGACGCCACCTGTTCGCTGGTGGTGCGGGATCGGCAAGGCGGCCAGCTCAGCGTCTCGACCACCGGCGACAGGCGCTGGGACACAATTGTCTGGCTCGACCATCGCGCCATTGCCGAGGCCGACGAATGCACGGCAAGCGGCCATGCCGTGCTCGACTATGTCGGCGGCGTCATGTCACCGGAAATGGAGACGCCAAAGCTGATGTGGCTGAAGCGGAACCTGCCCAAGACCTGGAATGAAGCCGGCTATCTATTCGATCTCACCGATTTCCTGACCTGGCAAGCGACAGGCTCGACGGCCCGTTCGCAATGCACGCTGACCGCCAAATGGACCTATCTGGCGCATGAGGAGATGGGTTGGCGCCGCGATTTCTTCGAGCTCGTCGGCCTCGACGATCTTTTCGAGCACGGCAATTTGCCCGAAAGGGCCAGTCCGATCGGAACCGATATTGGTCAGCTGACGGCGCAAGCGGCGGCAGAGCTTGGCCTGAGCGAAAAATGCCGGGTCGGAGCCGGCGTCATAGATGCCTATGCCGGCGCGCTTGGCGTGCTCGGCGGCTTTGCCGGCGACGAACAGAATATCGGCCGGCACCTGGCTCTGATTGCCGGCACGTCGAGCTGCGTCATGGCGATGTCGCCCGATCCGCAACCCTTCGCCGGCGTCTGGGGCCCATATTACGGCGCAGCCTTGCCGAAGCTGTGGCTGTCGGAAGGCGGCCAGTCGGCAACCGGCGCCCTGCTCGACCACATCATTCGCTGGCATGGAGCCGGCGGCGAGCCGGATGCCGCCATGCATGCAAAGATCGCCAGGCGCGTCGCCGAGCTGCGCGCCACCGAGGGTGAAAACCTTGCCGCAAGGCTGCATGTGCTGCCCGATTTCCACGGCAACCGTTCGCCGCTCGCCGATCCGCATGCCGTCGGCGTCGTCAGCGGGCTGACGCTGGACTCCTCCTTCGACAGCCTGTGCAAGCTCTACTGGCGCACCGCCGTCGGCATCGCACTCGGCGTGCGCCACGTACTGGAGGCGCTGAACGAGAACGGCTACCTGATCGATACGCTGCATGTCACCGGCGGCCATACCAAGAACCCGCTATTGATGGAGCTCTATGCCGACGCCACCGGCTGCGCGGTCATCGAGCCGTTGGCCGACGAGGCGGTGCTGCTCGGCACCGGCATGGTCGCGGCAACCGCGGCCGGGCTGTTTCCCGACCTCAACGCGGCCTGTCTGGCCATGCAGCAAGGCGGCAGGATGCGTGCCTCGAACCCTAAATCAGCCGGGCGTTTCGACCGCGATTACAAGGTTTTCCTCGAGATGCACCGCCAGCGGCAGATGCTGGACGCGATCCGGTAGGTAAAGCGGGCTACTGCCTCAGCAGGGACACGCCAGACTTCGCATCGAACAGGTGAAGGCTCGTTTCGTCGACCGCATAGCGGACATGGCTGTTGACGGCAGGGCATTCGCGGGTCGGCACCAGCGCGCTGATCTCCTTGCCGCCGGAACCGAAGATCACCAGCGCGTCGTTGCCATGAAACTCGATGAGATCGGCTGTGCCTTCAAGAAGGTTGCCAGCATCAGCGGCAGCGGTCTTTAGATCCGGAGGCCTGATACCAAGCACCGCGCGCTCAACCCCTTGCAGATTGAAACGCAAGCCTTCGATCGAAAAGACTGCACCGGCGCTCGTCAGAATCCAGCGGTTGTCTTTGCGCCCCACGGCTACGTCGATGAAATTCATGTTCGGCGTCCCTATGAACCCGGCGACGAACAGATTGCCCGGCCGCTCGTAGATTTCGGCCGGCGAGCCGATCTGCTCGATCCGGCCGTCGCGCAAAAGCACGATGCGGTCGGCGAGCGTCATTGCTTCCAGCTGGTCGTGGGTAACGTAGACGGTGGTCGTCTCCAGCGACTGGTGCAGCCGGGCGATCTCGATGCGCATGTGATTGCGCAGCTTGGCATCGAGATTGGACAGCGGCTCGTCGAACAGGAACACTTTTGGAGTCTTGATCATGGCGCGGGCAATCGCCACGCGCTGCTGCTGGCCGCCGGACAGCTCCGCCGGCTTGCGGCCGAGATAGGGATCCAGCCCCAACGTCTTCGAGACCGCCTCGACGCGCTGCTGGATTTCCGCCTTCGGCACCTTCTGCCGCTTCAGGCCGAAGGCGATGTTGTCGAAGATCGTCATGTGCGGATAAAGCGCGTAGTTCTGGAACACCATGGCGATGCCGCGGTCGCCAGGGTCGAGGTCGTTGACCACCTTGCCGCCGATCGAGACCTCGCCGCCGCTGATGTCCTCCAGCCCCGCCAGCATGCGCAGCAAGGTCGACTTGCCGCAGCCGGAAGGGCCGAGGAAGACGACGAACTCGTGTTCCTCGATGGCGAGGTTCAGGTCGCGGATGACGGTCGTCGCGCCGTAGGACTTCTCGATATTGGAGCAGGTGATCGCGGACATGGTTCGGTCAGCCCTTCTCGCTCGAAATCAGGATCTGCAGCTTGACGTCTTCCGGATGCGCCGCGGCCGCGCGCTCGAAGGCCTCGATGCTGTCGTCGAAGGGATAGGTGCCGGTGATCAGCGGGTTGAGGTCGACCTTGCCGGAGGCGATGAGCTGCAAAGCACGGTCGAAGATGTTGGCGTAGCGGAACACCGTCTCGATGCGCACTTCCTTCGATATGGCCGCAGGCACATTGAGCGCCACCGGCTCGACCGGCAATCCGACGAGGACCACCGCGCCGCCAGGGCGCACGACCTCGAACAGATCGGCGAACGCCTTCGGGCTGCCGCTGGCCTCGAAGACGATATCGGCGCCCCAATGGTCGGTCGCCACAGCCACCGCTTCGACCAGCGACTGCTCGCCGATATTGACCGGGACGATACCCGGATAGCGCGCCGCGATCTCGAGCTTCGGGGCGGAGAAGTCCGAAATCAGCACTTTCGAACAGCCGCCGGCAAGGGCTGCCAGCGCGATCATGATGCCGATCGGGCCGCAGCCGACGACGACCGCCACGTCGCCCGGAACGATGCGAGCGCGGGCAGCAGCCTGCATGCCGATGGCAAAGGGCTCGACCATCGCCCCTTCGGCGAAGGAGACGTTGTCCGGCAGCCGGTAGGTGAACGCCGCCGGATGCACGGCTTGCGGCGCAAGAATGCCATGCACCGGCGGCGTCGCCCAGAAGCTTACGTCGGGGTCGACATTGTAGATGCCGAGTTTTGTTGCCCGCGATGACAGGTTCGGCACGCCCGGTTCCATGCAGACGCGATCCCCGACCTTCAGCGTCCTGACATTCGCGCCAATTTCGACGATCGTTCCAGACGCTTCGTGGCCAAGCACCATCGGCGCGCGCACGACGTAACTGCCGATGGCGCCATGGGTGTAATAGTGCACGTCGCTGCCGCAGACACCGACTGTGTGGATGGCGATCCTGACGTCGTCCGGCCCGACGTCGAGCGGCAACGCAATCTCGCGCAGAGCCAGCTCGCCCTTTTTCTCAAGCACCAAAGCCCGCATGTCTCGTCCTCGCTTCAAGTCTTTTTTTGCCGGAAAACGGAATTCAGGAAGCCGCTGAGCACGCCGAGGAATAGAAGCGGCGGCAGCGACAGAAGCACGACCGAGGCATTGAGGATGCCCCACGGCACGTTCATGCCTTGCTGGGACAGTTCCGAGGCGACGATCGGCAAGGTCTTGGCATTGGAGCTGGACAGCATCAGCGCGATCAGGAACTCGTTCCAGACCAGCACGAAGCTGAAGGCGACCGCACCGATCAGCGAGCGCGCGGCGACCGGCAGTGCGATCCGCCAGAACACGGAATAGGCGCCGTAGCCATCGACGAAGGCGGCTTCCTCGACCTCCTTCGGCACGCTCTGGAAGGCGGGAATGGCCAGCCACATGATCACCGAGATGGTGAGCAGCGAATAGGTGACGATCAGCGCAGCGAGCGTGTCGTAGAGGCCGAGCTGCAGCCAGATCACCATCAGCGGGATGGCCACAGCCACCGGCGGCAGAAAGCGCAGCGACAGCACGAAGAACTGGATGTCGCCGGCCCAGCGGTTGGGGTAGCGCGCCACAGCATAGGCGGCAGGCAGGCCAAGCGCCACGCCGATCAGCACCGCGACGCCGCAGGCGATGACCGAGTTGTAGAGGCCGGTCATGACGCTCTCGCGGCCGATGATGTAGCTGATGTTGGCCAGCGTCGGCGTGAACACCAGGCGCGGAACGCGGGTGATGATATCGACATTGTTCTTCAGCGAATTGAGCGCCGTCCACAGCAGCGGAAACACGGCCATGAAGCCGGCGAAGGCCAGCACGGCCTTGCCGATAAGGCGGCCCGGTCTCATGCGATATGGTCTCATGCCTGCACCCGCTTCCACAGCATGGTGAAGGTGATGACGGTGGCGATCATCATCAGAACTGCCATCGCGGAGGCATAGGACACCTTGCCAGACTCGATGAAGCCCTGCGAGAACGCGTACATGTCGAGCGTTTCGGTCGCCACGCCCGGTCCGCCGCGGGTCATCACATAGATCAGGTCGAAGGAGCGCAGCGACTCGATCATCTTGACGAACATCAGGCTGATCAGCGGCGCCTTCAGCATCGGCAAGGTGACATAAGCGTGAATCTGCCAGCGCCTGGCGTGGTCGAGGCGCGCCGCCTCGATCGGCTGCGGCGGCAAGGTCTCCAGCAGCTTCAGCACGATGACGGCGAAGAACAGGCCCCATTGCCAGACATCGACGGAGGCTACGGCGAACAGTGCCGTCGCCGGCTTGGACAGTGGGTCGAAGATCAACCCGCCGGTCAGCAGCCGATACGGGTAGGTGGCGATGCCATAGAGCGGATGGTAGGCGAATTTCCAGACGAAGGCGGCCGAAACACGCGGCAACAGGACCGGGACAATGAACAGCAGGCAGTAGATGTTGCGCAGGCGCGGCGAGGCGACCTCGAACATCAGCACGCCCAGTCCGATCGCCACGGCCATGGTGGCGACAACGGTGACGACCTCCCACTTCACCGAAACCCAGACCGCATTGAGAAAGCGGCGGTCGAAGAACAGGTCATAGAAGTTCGACAACCAGACATAGGAATAGGCGGTCGAGGAGAGCTCGCGGTTCTGCAGGGCGATGACGATCGCGTAGAGCGTCGGCACCATCGACAGGATCAGGAGAATGACGAGCGTCGGCACGACGAAGGTGACCGGCAAGGATGAGCGTCGCGGCATCTGTCTATCCTTGGCTGCGTCTCGGGCGATTGAACACGCTGAATCCTTTCGCGCGATGGCCGGCTCAAACGGCAGCGGAAGAGAAAAGGGGACCTGCGGCGCACAGGTCCCGACATTCGGTCGAATGCCGCGGATCGCGCGCCGCAGGGGGAGGATGGCTTATTTCTTCACCAGCTCGTTGGCATAGGCTTCAAGTTCGTTGAGGCCGCCCTTGACGTCGGTGCGGGTGCCGGTGACCAGTTCCTCGAGGATGATGCCCCAGCGATCGCCGAGATCCGGCCAGCGCGGATCCTGCCAGAAGTTGACCGCCGTGACCTTGCCGGTCTCGGCCAGCGCCTGACCGAGATCGGCGCCGTAGATGTCGGCGAATTCCTTGCTGGACAGGATGCTGGTGCGATTCAGCTCACCGAACTGGTGGGCGTCGAGCCGGCGCTTCTCGTTTTCCTTCGACGTTGCCCAGGCGATGAACAGGCCGGCGCATTTCTTCGAGGCATCGTCGGCATTGGCCTTTGCCGCGATGGCAAGGCCATGACCGTAGCCACCACCGGTAAGCGGCGCCGGCGGCGGCAGGAAGCCGATCTTGCCGACCACTTGCGAGGTCTTCGGATCGACCGCCATTCCCGACAGCGGCGTCGATTCGACGAGGATGGCGACTTGGCCAGACAGGAAGGCGCCGGTCGATTCATCCCAGCTCCCGGTCTGCGTGCCGGGTGCCGAATCCTTGAAGAGCTTCAGATAGGTTTCGGTCGCCTTGACGGCGGCATCCGAGTTGAATGCTGGCTTGTCGCCGTCGAACCACTGGCCGCCATAGGCCTTGAACAACGGCATCCAGCGCCAGACATTGGCGCCCGAACCGCGTGCGCCGCGCAGCGCGATGCCATATATGCCCTTGTCCGGATTGGTCAGCTTCGGCACGTCGGCGATCAGTTCGTCCAGCGTCTTCGGCGGCTGGATGCCGGCGGCCTCCAGAATATCCTTGCGGTAGACCATCAGGTCGCCGCCGCCGGTCAGCGGCGCGAACCAGACCTTGCCGTCATAGGTGGCGACCTTCTGGCGGCCCGGATCGAAATCGGCATAGTCGTAGTCCGCCGGATAATAGTCGGTGAGCGGCACGATCCATTTCGATGAGGCAAACAGCGCCACGTTGGCTTCGTCGACATAGTAGACGTTGTAGTTGCCGACGGTGGACGCATCGGCGCGCGATTTCGCACGGCGGTCGTTCTCGTTCAGATAGTCGATCTGGAAGCTGGCACCGGCTAGCTTCTGGAACTCGTCCTTGGAGTCCTCCAGAAGCGTCAGGCCGTCGCGTGGCTGCGCCAGCACCTTGACCGGCGCCGAGCAGACCGGCGCCTGCGCCAAGGCAATGGTGGAAACGGTAGCGGAAAGCATAAAAGCTGCGCCAAGGCTGGCAGCAAGCCGAACTGGTTTCATGATCTTTTCTCCTCCAGGAACATTTCGCAGGAAGCGGAAGTCCTCGGCTTGCGCGATCCTCACCATCGCCCGAGTGACATGCCACCCATCGCTAAAATGCGGAGTTGCGACGAGGCTTGCTAGAAGCCTCGTTGCAGCAGACCTGTACTTTTATGCATTGTGCGGTGCAAAAACCGGCGCCGGGATACGACGCCTGTCACATGAGTATCGATTTGGTCTGAAACGGTATTTCAGGATGCGCTTATGCACGCATTGTCAGCCGCTGCCGTGACAGCCGGCGATAAGATGACGGCGTCATCTTGTGCTTGCGCATGAAGGCGCGGTTGAAGTTCGAGATGTTCATGTAGCCGACCTGAAAACAGATATCGGTGATCGCGATATCGGTGTCCGCCAAAAGCTTGCAAGCCTGCCAGAGCCTGAGCTTGGCTAGGTGGTCGCTGAAGCTGTTGCCGGTGTTCTTCTGGAAGAACCGCGAGAACGTGCTCTCCGTCATTCCGGCCAGTTCCGCCACCTCCGGCAGCTTCAGATCCTCGGCAAAATGCTGGAACAGATAGGTCAGCGTGCGCTGGATGATGTCGAGCGAGGCGGCATCGAGAACCGGCGAAAAATCAGGCGACGACAGCAATTCGTACTCGTCGGTGCGTGCGAGAAGGTCGACGAGATCCAGGAAAAGACAGAACCTGCTTAGCCCGCTAACCTCGCCCATCCGCTCCATGATGTCGGCACCATCCAGCGCGGTGCGGCCGTAAAAGACCATGCCGCGCAGCGACCGTTCGAGGAACGGTTCCAGTTCGCGCAATTCCGGCAACAGGCCTGCCGATCCGCGCAACCTCTGCGCATCGAACTGCAGGACGATGTCGCGGCCTTCGATCAGTTCTCCCGGTTGCACCGAAGTCACCCAGTCATGCGGCAGCCCGCCACCGACGATGGTCAGGTAGCCCGGCCCGAATTCGCCGATATGATCGCCGACCAGGACCACGCCGGAGGATTTTCGCAACAGGTGGATCTCGTATTCCGGATGGAAGTTCCAGACGTTGCGCTCCCAGGGATAGTCGTCGAGCCGCCACAGGAAGCTTTCGCTCGCCTCGGTGACGATGTGCTCGAAGGACGGCGCTGTCCGCGGGATCGAGACCGGGTTCTTCCTGCGCCTGAACTGCATCCTGCCTCCTCCGGAATCTGTCGCCCCTCATGCAATCAGTAGCAGCCGATTGCCCACTGTGAAATGCACCTCGGCGGCAACCAGTGGTGGTCCTGGTGTTCCGGCTGGCTCAATCTGTTCCCGCTCCTCCTCTCTTGCCTTCATGTCGCGTTTCGTCCAAAAGCTGGCGCAAACGCCGCGAAACCGAAGGTTTTGCCGTTTGAAATGCGGCTTCCGGCTCGTGCCGATGTGCCGCAACTGGAAAGAGCAGGACAATGTCTGCGATCGAAGCCGGCGCTCGCGCGCCGGAAAATCTTTGGCGCCAGGAAATCATGGCGACGCTGGCGCTCGCCTGGCCGATGGTGCTGACCAATCTCGGTCAGACCGCGATGACGGCCACCGACGTCATGATGATGGGCCGTCTGGGGCCGGATACGCTGGCCAGCGGCGCGCTTGGCGCCAATCTTTATTTCATGCCGCTGATCTTCGGGCTCGGCCTGATGCTGGCGACCTCGCCGATGATCGCGACCGAGCTCGGCCGCCGCCGCCATTCGGTGCGCGACTTGCGCCGCACCGTGCGCCAGGGCCTGTGGCTTGCGATCCTGATCTCGATCCCGATCTGGCTCGTGCTGTGGCACGGCGAGGCTATCCTGCTGGCCATGGGCCAGGATCCGGCACTCGCCCATCAGGCCGGCATCTATCTGCGATGGCTCGAATGGGCGGTGCTGCCCTTCTACGGCTATATCGTGCTGCGCTCGTTCATCTCGGCGCTGGAGCGGCCGGGCTGGGCGCTGGTCATCGTCTTCGTCGCCGTCGCCTGCAATGCCTTCTTCAATTGGCTGTTCATGTTCGGCAATCTTGGCATCCCGTCGATGGGCATCGCCGGCTCGGGCCTTGCCACCTCGTTGTCCAGCACGCTGATGTTCGTCGGCATGGCCGTCGTGGTGATGCTGGAGAAGAAGTTCCGGCGCTATCGTCTGTTCGGGCGCTTCTGGCGCGCTGACTGGCCGCGCTTCAGGGGCCTTCTGCGGCTCGGCCTGCCGATTGCGGGCCTCCTCGCCTTCGAGGTGACGATCTTCAACGCGGCGGCGCTGTTGATGGGCCTGATCGACGCGGATTCGCTCGCCGCGCACGCCATCGCCATCCAGATTGCCTCGATCAGCTTCATGGTGCCGCTCGGCCTCAACCAGGCGGTAACGGTGCGCGTCGGGCTTGCCCACGGCGCCGGCAATCCGGAAGGCGTTTCGCGCGCCGGCTGGACCGCCTTCGTCATCGGCGTCTCGTTCATGGCACTGATGGGGCTGGTGATGATCCTGTGGCCGCATCCGCTGATCAGCGCCTTCATCGACCTGAGCAATCCGGCCAATGCCAGGGTGATCGCGCTTGCCGTGTCGTTCCTCGCCTTCGCAGCACTGTTCCAGGTCTTCGATGGCGCGCAGGCGGTGGCCGCCGGCATGCTGCGCGGCCTGCACGACACCAAGGTGCCGATGATCTATGCCGCGATCGGATATTGGGGCATCGGCCTGCCGCTCGGTGTGCTACTCGCCTTCCATTTCGGCTTCCGTGGCGTCGGCATCTGGATCGGCCTGTCGTCGGGGCTGGCCGTGGTGGCGGCGCTGCTTCTGGCGCGCTGGCTGCGGCGGGATCGCCTGGCGCCGCCGCTGGTGTTCGGGCACTGAGAGTAACCGGGCGCCCGTTGCAGGTGGCCGTTAGGTCCCAACTTTGAGGCCCATCCAACGGCGCCTTCAGAACTGACGCGAAACGTCAGCTAAGCGCCATGAGCCGGCGATTAGCCGACGCAATGAACGTCTCGGCACGGGCCGTGGCGGACTGGCGGCTTCGAGGCTCGCAAGGCCAGGAGCGGGCCTTCTAACACCCTGCGTGCACAGACGTGAACTGCCGACGTTGAAGGGCTCAGGCCCTGATGACGCTTTGCGCCTGCTGCCGGCACTGCCAGCAAAATACGACATGAACCCGGCCATGCTGCACTTGACTTGCACATGTTAACCGTAATAAATCATACATAATGTCGTAAAAAAAGACGACACGGGGAGGATCAATGAAAATTACGGCCATCAAGGCGCTGGTCTGCAATGCGGAAATGCGTAACTGGGTTTTCGTTCGGGTCGAAACCGACGAGCCCGGTCTGTTTGGCTGGGGTGAGGCGACGCTGGAATGGAAGACGCGTGCCGTTGTCGGCGCGTTGCAGGATCTTGAGGCGCTGCTCATCGGGCAGGACCCGCGCAATGTCGAACAGTGCTACCAGATCCTGACGCGGCATGGCTTCTGGCGTCTCGGCGTCGAGGGAATGTCAGCCGTCAGCGGCATCGAGATCGCACTTTGGGATATCCTGGGCAAATCGCTGGGCGTCCCGGTCTGGCGGCTTCTCGGCGGCCAGGTTCGCAACTATCTGCGCACCTACACGCATCTCGGCCTGGGCGACATGAAGGCGGTCTATGAGAGCGGGTCGGCGGACATGATCGTCGAACGCGGACGCATCGTCACGCAGGCTGGCTATGATGCGGTCAAGGTCGTCTGCATTCCCTACACCCACTATGTCTCGCCGGCGAAGGCGGTGGACGCCGTCGCCAACATGGTTGGCGCGCTGCGCGAAGCCGTCGGTCCCGATATCGACATCATGGTCGACTTTCACGGACGCCCGGCCTCCGTCAACGCGGCGATGGACTACCTCAAGGCGATCGAGCCGGCCCGCATCATGTTCGCCGAGGAACCGGTGCCGCCTGAAGATGTCGCCGGCCTGGCGCATATCACCGCGCGATCGGCGGTACCGATCGCGTCCGGCGAACGGCTGATCGGGCGCCGCGAGTTCACCCACTCGATCGCGGCGCGCGCCTTCAACATTGCCCAGCCGGATATCTGCCACACCGGCGGCCTGCTCGAGACCAAGAAGATCGCGGCCTTGGCGGAAACGGCCGGCGTCGGCCTTGCGCCGCACAACCCGCTCGGCCCGATCGCCGGCGTTGCAGCACTTCACTTCGGCATATCGACGCCGAACGTCATCATCCAGGAGGAGATGTCCGGCGCGGTCGCCTGGTACGACGACGTCGTTTCCTGGCCGATCCAACGCAAACCAGGCCGCTGGGACGTGCCTGAACTGCCGGGACTAGGCGTCACCGTCAATGAGGATGTCATAGCGCGCCACCCCTTCAAGCAGGAAGTGTTGCATGCCCGCAACGCGATCATGCCCGACGGCACCGTGGTCGATTGGTGAGCGCCATGACAGGCAGGCTTCAGGGAAAGATCGCAATCGTCACCGGCGCCGGACAGGGCATTGGTGCCGCCACGGCCCGGGCCTTCGCCATGCAGGGGGCAAAGACCGTTATCGCCGAGCTGAATGCGGCAAGCGGCAAGGCAATCGCCGACGCATTGCGTGCCCAGGGTGCCGACGCGCTTTTCGTCGAAATCGACGTCACGGACCAATCGGCGGTAGCCGACATGGTAGCCCACACGATAGCGGCTTATGGCGGCATCGACGTTCTCGTCAACAATGCCGGCGCTAACGTCTTCCACGAACCCCTGCTGATGCCGGACGAGGAATGGGACCGTTGCCTGAAGCTCGACCTCCAGGCCGCATGGTTCTGCGCCAAGGCGGTTCTGCCGACGATGTTGGCGAACGGTTCGGGATCGATCGTCAACATAGCCAGTTGCCACGCTTTCAAGATCATTCCTCACACTTTTCCCTATCCGGTTGCCAAGCATGCGCTTGTCGGCCTGACCCGCTCGCTCGCCATCGAATATGCGGCGCGCGGCATCCGCGTGAACGCGATCGCCCCCGGTTATATCGAGACGCCGATCGCGGAAGCCTACTGGAACACATTTCCAAACCCCGCCGAGGAGAAGCGGCGGGCCTATGACCTCCATCCGCCCAAGCGCATTGGCCGACCGGACGAGGTTGCAATGACGGCCGTTTTCCTCGCTTCCGACGAAGCGCCGTTCATCAATGCCGAAACGATCACCATCGATGGTGGCCGCTCGGTTCTCTACCACGACTGACAACCATCAAGCAGGGAGGATCCACATGAAATCGACGACCAAGACAGTGGCAGCACTGGCGATACTGGCTGGCGGATTGATGGCCGGCGCGGCAAGCGCCGACGACATCAAGATCGGCTACATCAACAAGATGGGTGACCATCCATGGTTCGTCGCCGAAGTCGGCGGCGCCAAGAAAGCGGCAGAGGCGGGCGGAGCCACCTTCGTATCGCAGGACGTCCAGTTCGACGCCAATTTGACGATCACCACTTTCGATACAATGGTCGGTGACGGCGTCAAGGGCATCGCCATCGTCGTTCCCGACAAGGCGCTGGGACCGGTCATCGCCGAGAAAGCCAAGGCAGCGAAAATTCCTTTGGTGGCGGTCGACGACGACATCTACTACCAGGACGGCTCCCAGGTCCCCTATGTCGGGATGAATGCGTACAATATCGGCGCGCGGGTGGGCGAAGAGCTGGCCAAGCTCTACAAGACCGGCGGCTGGGCCGGAAAAGAGGTGCGCATCGCCTCGATCGAGGACCGCAAGGCGGATACCTGCATGCAGCGCAACAAGGGCGCCGAAGAGGCGTTTCTGAAGGCGGTGCCCGACTTCAAGCCTGCCAACATCGTTCGCGTCCCCTACGACAACACGATGGTCAATGCCATCGACGTGATGACCACCACCTTGACCGCCAACCCCAGTGTCACCAACTGGATATTCTATTCCTGCAATGACGACGGCGTGCTGGGTGGGGCGCGTGCCCTGGAAAACGCCGGCTATACCCCGGACCAGGGCATGGGCATCGGCATTGACGGCAGTCGCGCCTGTGAGGCCTTCGGATCCGGAAAGCCTTCGGCATTCCGTGGTACGATGTGGCTGAACTCTGCAAACCATGGCGCGCTGGCGGTAAAGATCCTGTTGGCCTCGATCAAGGATGGAACGCAGCTGCCGGTTCAATCCTTCACCGACCCGGAATACATCACCGCCGACAATTTTGCCTCGGACTACAAGGCCAAGCTCTGCAAGTGAACCGGCTACGCGTCATGCGCCGTAAGGCGCATGACGCTGTACGGTTGCACGTATTCCCAAGGAGTGAGCTTTGACCCAACCGGAATTCTTCTCGCTCGACAAGGTATCGAAGCGCTTTGGCGTCGTGCAGGCGCTCGACAGCGTCTCGATCGCCTTCCGGCCGGGCGAGGTGCTCGCTTTGGTCGGCGAGAACGGCGCCGGCAAATCAACGATGATGCGCATTCTCGAAGGTGTGTTCGGCCCCGACGGCGGCACCGTGCGGCACGGTTCCACGCCGATTGTTTTCGGCGAGCCGCGCGACAGCCATCGGGCCGGAATTCGCGTCATCCATCAAGAGCCGGAGATCGTGCCGAACCTGACGGTTGCCGAAAATATCTTCGTCGGTGAATTGCCGCGACTGGCGGGCGTGCTGCTGGACTGGCGCAAGCTGGAGGAACAGACCGACCGGGTGCTTGCGACCTTCGGCATGCAGCAGGACATGCGGCCGCGGCAACTGTGCAGCACACTCGGCCCGGCGCAACGGCAGATGATCGAGATCATGCGCGCCATCCGCGCCGGCGGCCGCCTGATCGCCTTCGACGAGCCGACTTCGTCGCTGACCGATGACGAGGCGCGCCGCCTGTTTTCAGTCATCCGCCGACTGCGCGAAGAGGGAACATCGATCGTCTACATCTCGCACCGGCTGAACGAGATCATCGACCTTGCCGACCGCATCGTCGTTTTGCGCGACGGTCGGCTGGTCGACGATTCGCCGGCAGCCGGTGCCAGCGAACAGACCATTGCCAAGCTCATGGTCGGCCGCGACATAGCCGACCTGTTCACGCGCGAGACGTGGCGGGCGGGACAACTGTTGCTGGACGTGGCGGGCCTGAGCACCGACCGCGTCAGCGATGTCAGCCTCAGGGTTCGCCGAGGCGAGGTGCTCGGCATCGCCGGCCTCATGGGTGCGGGCCGATCCGAACTGGCAAAGGCGATTGTCGGCTATGACCGCCGCCTCGCTGGAACCATAGTCATGAATGGCGTGTCGGTTCTCGCCAACAGTCCGCATGCGGCAATCGTCGCCGGCATTGGCTTTGCTCCGGAAGGCCGCAAGCACGAGGCGCTGCTCCTTTTTAGAAGCATTCTCGACAACGCGGCACTTTGCGTGCCCGACAAGACGTCGAGCTTCGGCTTCTTCAACCGGCGCAAGGCGCTGGAGATTGTCTCGCCGCTGGCAGCCAAGATGTCGATCAAGGCTCCCAATCTCGACGAAGAGGTTTCAAAGCTGTCGGGCGGCAACCAGCAGAAAGTCGTTCTGGCGCGCTGGCTTGCCCGGCAGCCGATGCTGCTCATCCTGGACGAACCGACCCGCGGCATCGACATCGGCGCCAAGGCGGAAATCTATCGGCTGATCGATGAACTCGCGGCAAGCGGGATCGGCATCATCCTGATCTCTTCGGAAATGCCGGAACTCATCGGCCTCGCCGACAGGGTTCTGGTCATGGCGGGAGGCCGCATCACCGCCGAATTGTCCCGGCCCGACATCGACGAGGCGACGATCCTCAAACACGCCATGCCGCAATCGGCACCAGCGCTCGGAGACCACATCCAATGAACAGCCTCGAGCTTCGCGCCTCGAAAGCGCAGACCGGCGCCAGGGGGGCTTCCTCGCGCCTAGTGGAGCGCCTCGGCGTTCACAACATCAGCCTGCTGGTCGCGCTCGCCATTCTCGTCGTCATCTTCGGTTCGCTGCGCGGCGATGTGTTTTTCTCCAGCCGAAACCTGCTCAACATCGGTCTCGGCATCACCATCCTCGGCGTGTTGGCGATGAGCCAGACCGTTGTCATTGTCGCCGGCGGCCTCGATATCGCCGTCGGCGCCACTGTCGGCCTGACCACCGTATCGACTGCAATGGCCATCCAGGCGACCGGGTCGCCCTCGGCGGGCATCGTTGCCGGCCTGGTGCTTGGCGGTCTTGCCGGTCTCGTCAACGGCATCATCATCACCTACGGACGGGTCAATGCGGTCATTGCCACGCTCGGCACCATGGCTATTTTTCGGGGTATCGCCTTCATCATGTCCGATGGCCAGTCGATCGCCATCTTCAGCGACACGTTCCGGTTCATAGGCATCGGGCGGATCCTCGGCCTGCCGCTGCTGATCTGGATTCTTGTTCTGACTGCGATCGTGTTCCATCTCTTCCTGGCGCGCTCGATCGTCGGCCGCAACATCTATGCGCTCGGCGGCAATCCCGTTGTCGCCCGCTTCTCCGGCATCAACATCAACCGCTACCGCGTCGGCATCTACATCATGAGTGGCGTTGCCGCCGGTCTGGCCGGGATCCTGCTGGCTGCCCGCACCGGCTCGGGGCAGCCTGTATCCGGATCGCAGGGCCTGGAACTCGAGGCCATTACAGCGGCGGTGCTGGGTGGCTGCGCCTTGCAGGGCGGCAAGGGAACGATTGTCGGCGCGCTGCTCGGCGTCGCCATCATTGGCGTGCTCAACAACGGAATGATACTGACGTCGGTACCAACCTTTTATCAATTGCTTGCAAAAGGCTCGCTGCTGATCCTTGCTGTGGTGATTGCCGAGTACCACTTGAACAGGACATGACGATGGACGCGGCGACCGCTTCGACTGGTCAAGGCAAGCAGGATCCGTCCGCCGGGGATGGCGCCACGTCATCCCTGAAGGATCGTATCGCCCGCGATCTCGGACAGCGCATTCTCGCCGGCACCTATGCACAGCACGCGCTGCTGCCGACCGAGGCTGAACTGTGTGTCATCTACGGCGCCAGCCGCACAGCGCTTCGCGATGCGCTGCTGACGCTTTCGGCCAAGGGATTGATCGAGGCGCGCAAGCGGGCAGGCACCCGCGTGCGTGTGTCGAGCGAATGGAACAGGCTGGATGCGCAGGTTCTCGAATGGATGCGCGATATCGAGCCCGATCTCGATTTTGTTCGCGGCTTGATCGAGGCGCGGCTGGTCATCGAGCCAGCTGCCGCGCAGCTTGCGGCAAAGATGGCGACCTCGGGCGATCTCGCTGTGATCGAAGCCGCCTATGAGGCCATGCGGATAGCGCCGGAGGATGACCTCGCCGCCTGTCTCGACGCCGACGTCCGCTTTCATACCGCCATCCTGCGCGCCAGCCGCAACCCGGTTTTCGCCAATCTCGGCAACATGCTTGCCGCGGCGCTGAGCTTCTCCTTCCGATTGACCACATCGGGCACCGCCAATTACCAGCAGACGCTGAGCGCGCATGGCGACGTGCTGGAGGCCATCCGCATGCGTAGGGTCGACGACGCGCATGACCAGATGAAAGCGCTGATCGGCATCGCGTCGAATGACCTTCTCGCTGTCGCCCGCAAGGGTCGCCATCAACAGCCGGCCGCCGCTGCCAAGGCCGATACCTCCTGAATGATCGAGACCATTGAAATTCGAAGCGGCGACCTGTCCGCCGAGATTGTTCCTTCGCTTGGGGCAGGTCTGGCGCGGTTCGACCATGGCCGCGTGCCGCTGTTCAGGCCATGGCCGGAGCACGGGAGTTCGAACCCCTTCGATCTCGCCTGCAATTTGCTCCTGCCATGGTCAAATCGCATCTCGAGCGGTGGCTTCACCTTCGACGCCAATTTTCACGAACTGCTTCCCAACCTTGCCGGCGAGCCGTTTCCCATTCACGGCAATGGATTTTCAAAAGCATGGGATGTCGACAGCCTGACGCCGGACCATGCCAGGCTGTCGCTGACCAGCGGGGGACCCGGCCCGTACCGGTACCGCGCGGAGGTGAGCTACGCGCTGACTGGACAGGCGCTCGAACTGCTGCTTCAAATCGTCAACCGCGCGACGGTCAGGCTTCCGTTCGGGCTTGGCGTTCATCCATGGTTGCCCAGAACCTCACGGACAACGCTTCACGCCCCGGCGTCACAGGTCTGCCTCGAACGGCCCGACCATCTTCCCGACGGGTTCGTGGATGTCAAAACCCGTCCCGATTGGGATTTCGGCACGCCGACTGCCTTGCCGGTCGGATGGATAAACAATGCCTTCGCCGGCTGGGACGGCGTCGCTTCCATATGTTGGCCGGAGCAAAATTGCGGCCTCAGGATCGAAGCGTCGCCGCCTTTGAACTTCTACCAGGTCTATTCGCCATCGCAGGCGAGCGACTTCTTCTGTTTCGAGCCGATAAGTCATGTCGTCGATGCTCACAACCGCGGCTCGATCGACAAATGGAATGGATTGACGGTGCTTGGCCCTGGCGAGAGCCTGGTGGCAGGTTGCAGCTTCCGTGTCTCATCTTTGCCTATACCGAAGTAAAGGCAACAGCGGCCGCCCGGCTGGCCGTGGCGGCGCGCTGCTTCTGGCGCTGTTGCGGCGGGATCGCCTGGCGCCGCCGCTGGTGTTCGGACATTGATATGGGACGGCCGCCCGTTGCTCGGCGACCGTCATATTCTTCGCGCTGCGGGTTGAGTCGAACCGGTGACTCAAACTTTCAGCCATGATTCATCCCGTTGACGCCGAAACTACGCCGCCTGAACGATCTCGACCAGTTCAACATCGAACACCAGGTCCTTACCGGCCAACGGATGATTGCCGTCGAGCTTGACGCTGGAGTCGTCCGCGCCGACGACCGTTACAGGCATGGGGCGCCCGTCGCCGGTTCTAACCTGCAATCGAGTGCCGACATCGACGTTGATGTTGTCTGGCACCTTGGCGCGATCGATGGTCATGACCGCTTCAGGGCGGTGTGGCCCATAGCCGGCCTCGGCGGGAACTTTGACGGTGCTTTTCGCACCCACCTCCATGCCCTCGACCTGGGTTTCAAGGCCAGGGATCAGTTGCCCTTCACCCAGCGTGAATTGCAGCGGTTCGCTGCCGGAAGCATCGAATTGAGTGCCGTCGGCCAGACGTCCAGTATAGTTGATGCGCACGGTGTCGCCATTCTTGGCCTGTGTCATAGCAGTCATCCTTTCGGAAGTTTTTGATGGGGCCGGCCAGAGCTCACGGTCCCGTTCTCGATCATCCACGCACGAAGGTGCACGGTGCGAAGCTTTAAAACTAGGTACTCGGCTGCAGATGTAAAGCGCTAGAGCTGCCGACTGGCTTCCCCATGCGTCGCCTTCATTCGCGTGCTGCCTGTGCGATGATACTGCCGGCGATCTTCAGCCCGTCAACGTCAACGTGTATTCGGCCTCAATGCGCCATCGCCCGCTTTTCGAGCTTCCGCGCGTACTGCGTCAGCGGAAAGCACATGACGAAGAAGATCAGCGCCACCAGCCCGTAGACCTTGAACGGTTCGAAGGTGGCGTTGTTGATGGTGTTGGAAGTGCGCACCAGTTCCTCGAAGCCGATGATCGAGGTCAGCGCCGTCGATTTGATGAGCTGCACCAGGAAGCCGACGGTGGGCGCGCGGGTGATCGAAAAGGCTTGCGGCAGGATGACCAGCCTGAGCTCCTGCAGGTAATGCAAGCCGAGGCTGGCGCCGGCGTCCCATTGGCCTAGCGGCAGCGCGGCGACGCCGGAGCGCCAGATTTCGGCGAGATAGGCGCTGGCGAAGAAGGTCAGGCCGAGCACCGCCGCCGTCCATGGCTCGATGCGCAGGCCCAGCATCGGCAGACCGAAGAACATCAGGAACAGCTGCATCAAAAGCGGCGTCCCCTGGAACAGGGCGATGTAGCCGGAGGCGACGCGCCGGCTCCACTTATTCTTGGCGATCCTGAAGAACAGCACGACCAGGCCGACAATGCCGCCGCCGATGAAGGCCGCCAGCGATAGCAGCACTGTCCAGCGGGCGGCGAGCAGCAGGTTGCGCACGATGTCCCAGAAGGTGAATTCGATCATGACACGCCAGCCCCCAGGACGCGGCGTCCGCCGGTGACCAGCAGCCGGCGCAGTGCCATCGACATCAAGAGATAGACCATCGTCACGACAAGATAGGTCTCGAAGGAGCGGAAGGTGCGCGCCTGCAGCATGTCGGCCTCGTAGGTCAGCTCACGCACCGCGATCTGCGACACCACGGCGGACTCCAGCATCATGATGACGATCTGGCTGGTCAGCGCCGGAAAGATCACCTTGAGCGCCTGCGGCAGCACGATCTTGATGAACACCTGGCGTGGTCTCAAGCCCAGCGCGAGCGCTGCTTCCGTCTGTCCGCCGGGCACGGCGTCAAGCCCGGCGCCGACGATCTCGATCGTGTAGGCCGCCATGTTGAGCGTCATCGCCAGGATGGCGGCAAGTATCGGATCGAGCCTGATGCCGAGGCTGGGCAAGCCGAAGAAGATGAAGAACAGCTGCACCAGGAACGGCGTGTTGCGGATGATCTCGACATACCAGGCGATGGCCCGCTTGAGCAGCACCGGGCCGTTGCGGCGCCCCGCGGCACCCAGGATGCTGAGGAACGTTCCCGCCAGCGTGGTCACAGCGATCAACAGGATCGTCGTGGCCGCGCCGCGCGCTATGTCGCCGACAGCACCTGGAAGCCAGGCAAAGGCCACGGAAGCTCAATCCTTGAGATTGTCGGGATTGAGCGGCGTCTTCAGCCAGGCTTTCGAGCTTTCGTCGAGCTTGCCGTCCGCCAGCATCTTGGCGACGGCGTCGTTGACCGCCTTTTTCAGGCTGTCCTCATTCTTGTTGAGACCGATATGCGAGGGCGAGGTCAGGAGCTGGAACTTCTGCTCGGGCTTCAGCGCATCCTGCTTGGCCAGCACCTGCGCGCCGACATCGTTGCCGACGACCATCAATTGCGTCTGGCCGGAGATGAAGGCCTGGATCACCGAATTGTAGTTGTCGAAGCGCTTGATGTCGGCAGACGCCGGCGCCGCCTCGGTGAGCGAGGTGTCTTCGAGCGTGCCGCGGTTGACTGCGATCGACTTGTCGGCGAGGTCTTCCTTGCCCTTGACCGAAAGAGCCGCCGGTCCGATGACGGCGATGTAGTAGGGCGCGTAAGCGACAGCGAAGTCGATCACCTGCTCGCGTTCCTTCGAATAGCCGACGCTCATCAAGAGATCGACGCGGTGGTCGTTCAAGTATGGGACGCGGTTCTGGCCGGTGACGGAGACGGGGTTGAGCTTCACCTTGAGCGTGTCGGCAATGTATTGCGCGACATCCATGTCATAGCCCTTGAGGCTCATGTCGGCACTGGCCGAAGAGAAGGGTGGGAAATCGGCGAAGACGCCGACATTGATGGCGCCGGCCTTGGTGATATCTGCCAGCGCATCGGCGCTGGCGGCCTGGATTGCGAGGCCGAAACCGGTCGTGCCAAGCATCAGCACGGCGGCGATTGAGGTAAATGTCTTTCGGATCGTCATTTTTATTCCCCTGTCTGGACGCTTTGTTTGTCTGATACGGCCACTGGCTCCAGTACGGCGGCCGACTTTGCTTTCTGAACGTCAGGTTCCCTTGCCGGTAACAGCCGGGCTGAACACCATCAGGCTCAGGATCTCGAACAGCACCTGTGCGGCGGCATGCGCCGTATTGGTGGTGGCGTCGTATTGCGGCGCCACCTCGACGACATCGCCGCCGACGATGTTGAGGCCCTTGAGGCCGCGCAGCAGTTCAAGCACTTCGCGCGTCGTCAGCCCGCCAACTTCCGGCGTGCCGGTGCCGGGCGCGAAGGCCGGATCGACGCTGTCGATGTCGAAGGAGACATAGGTCGGGCCGTCGCCGACAATCTTGCGCGCCTTCTCGATGATGGCGGGAATGCCGAGACCGGTCACTTCCTCGGCATGGACCACCGTCATGCCGGACTCATAGGTGAACTCCCACAGATATTCGGCCGAGCCGCGAATGCCGATCTGGATCGTGCGCGTCGGATCGAGCACGCCATCGAGCACGGCGTTGCGGAACGGCCCGCCATGGTGGAATTTGGTCATGTCGAACAGGCCACTGGTGTCGCAATGGGCATCGATGTGGATCAGCCCGACCGGAGCCTTCTTGCCGACGGCTTTCAGGATCGGATGGCTGATCGAATGGTCCCCGCCCACAGACAACGGGATGACGCCGGCATCGACGATCTGGTTGGTGCGGTGCTCGATGTCCTCATGGCTGACCTCCAGCCGG
This sequence comes from Mesorhizobium sp. M0047, assembly GCF_040323315.1. Taxonomy (NCBI): domain Bacteria; kingdom Pseudomonadati; phylum Pseudomonadota; class Alphaproteobacteria; order Hyphomicrobiales; family Phyllobacteriaceae; genus Mesorhizobium; species Mesorhizobium sp. M0047. Next base: position 116,819 of record NZ_JAMYUW010000007.1, read on the forward strand.
TAGCGGCTGCGGAACGGCGTATCGCCGATATCGGCGACCCTGAGCTCATGCGTCGGCGCGCATTCCAGCACGTGATTGTAGGGGCCGATGCGCTCGATGGCGCGCAGCGCCCTTGGCCCGAAGCGCGCGCCCGGCCGGTTGGTGACACCGAGATCCATCGGCACGCCGATCATCGCCACCTGCAAATCGCCGAAATCCGGATTGTCGGTTGCTATTTCGCGGTAAGGTGCGGCGAGGAAGGTCGGGATGCCGGAATAGGGCGCCAGCCGCGTGCCGCTCTTGGAAAAGATCTTGTCGGCGACCTTGCGGAACTTCGGGTCGAACATTTCGCCGCCATGGCTTTCACCATACTTGCGACGCAACGCATCGAGCTTGCCGCGATCGTATCCCATATCCGCTCCTCCTGCCGGGCTGATGCAGTGCGACCGTTGGCGATGCCTGGCGAGCCGACCGTCATCCGGGCGGGTCGCTGTCGCGCTGGCTGCCTGCAGATTTCACGTCTTGAAGCTGTTCCGGGCTCAAGTGTCTGGCAGCCCCATTGAAAAATCAAATGATAATGTTAGCGTGTTCTCTGTGAGAAAATCTCACAATAAACTCTGCGCACGATCTCATCCGAAAACCGGCCTCCACTTTTCGGGATCGTGCTTCAATGGATGCTCATGGGCAATCGGCTGCCGCCTCTCAATCCGCTGCGTGCCTTCGAGGCAACGGCCCGCCATGGCTCGCTGACCAAGGCGGCGAGTGAACTGAATGTCACGCATGGCGCGATCAGCCACCAGATCAAGGCACTGGAGCAGTCGCTCGGCGTCAAGCTGTTCGAGCGGGTCGGTCAGCGGGTCAAACTGACGCCGCATGGCGCCGAACTTTTGCCGGCGGTCTCGACGGCCTTCGACAGTATCGCGACCGCCACCCAGCGCATGACAAGGCCGGCGAGCAGCGGCACACTTTCGGTCTCCTGCGTGCCGGCGCTGCTGTTGTTGTGGATGACACCGCGGCTCGGCAGTTTCATGGCGCAATATCCCGACATAAGTCTGACGCTTATCCCCTCCAACGACCCTAGGGATTTGCGGGCGCCGAACATCGACGTCTGCGTGCATTATGGCGACGGCAGCTGGGCCGATTGCTGGATGCGCAAATGGTCGGGCCTCGAACTGTTTCCGGTGGTCAGCCCGACCTTGATCAACAACCGTCCGATCCGCAGCGTCAGGGATCTCGCCGACCATGTCTTCCTGCATGGCGACGATGGCCGGGAATGGCACACATGGCTGGCGGCCGCCGACGCGCTGGACCTGGAGCGGGGCCGCCGCCATCATCTTGGCGACGCACGCATGGCGACCGAGGCGGCGGTGCATGGCCATGGCGTGGCGCTGGGCGATTCCGTGACGGCGAGCGCGTTGCTGGCCAGAGGTATGCTGGTCGCGCCGTTCAGCCTGTCGGTGCCGGCGGTCGACGATTTCTATGTCGTCTGTCGCAACGAGATGAGGGCGACGCCGATCGTGCAGGTGTTCATCGATTGGCTGTTTGCCGAGAAGGCCGGGGATGACGGCCGCGCCGACGCGCCGGTAGCGGGCCGCATCGTCAGCCGCCGCAAGCGTCCGGCGCTCAGGGTCATCGGTGCCAAAACCGGAACCTGACAGCGGCTTGCGGTGGCCATCGGTGGGCTTCCGCCTCCACAGGGCTCTCTTTTTGTCGGGCCAGCCTGAAACCGGGCAGCGTTCTGGCGAATTCGATGCTATGAGGCCTGTCGCGGTTGTGGATTGCAGGCAGCAAAGGCGGTGTTGAAACATGGCTAAGACCGATATTGCGCGGCGGGTCTACAACCACACCTGGAAGCTCGATCCGATCGTGCGCAGCCTGCTCGACACGGATTTCTACAAGCTTTTGATGCTGCAGATGATCTGGGGCATGTACCCCAAGGTCGAGACCACCTTCTCGCTGATCAACCGCACCACTTCGGTTCGCCTCGCGGACGTGATCGATGAGGGCGAATTGCGCGAACAGCTCGATCATGCCCGCACCTTGCGCTTCTCCAAGAAGGAGATGATCTGGCTCGCCGGTAACAATTTCTACGGCCGCAAGCAGATCTTCGAGCCGGAGTTTCTCGCCTGGCTCGAAGGTTTTCGGCTGCCCGAATACGAGCTGTCGAAGCGGGACAGGCAATATGAACTGACCTTCAACGGGCCGTGGATGTACACCACCCTGTGGGAGATCCCGGCGCTGGCGATCATCAATGAACTTCGATCTCGCGCCGCCATGCGCGCGTTCGGGCCGTTCGCGCTCGATGTGCTCTATGCCCGCGCCAAGGCCAAGATGTGGGCCAAGACCGAACGGCTGAAAGCGCTGCCCGGCATCCGCATCTCAGACTTCGGCACGCGCCGGCGCCATTCCTTCCTGTGGCAGCGCTGGTGCGTCGAAGCGCTGAAGGAAGGTATCGGCGAGGCGTTCACCGGCACCTCCAACGTGCTTCTGGCGATGGACAACGACCTCGAAGCGCTCGGCACCAACGCGCATGAACTGCCGATGGTATTCGCGGCGCTGGCCAATTCCGAAAAAGAGCTGAAACAGTCGCCCTACAAGGTGCTGCAGGACTGGCAGCGCTACTATGGCGGCAATCTGCTGATCGTGCTGCCCGACGCCTTCGGCACCGCGTCGTTCCTGCGCGACGCGCCGGACTGGGTGGCCGACTGGACCGGTTTCCGCCCCGACAGCGCGCCGCCTATCGAGGGCGGCGAGAAGATACTGTCGTGGTGGCGCGACAAGGGCAAGGATCCCCGCCAGAAGCTGCTGATCTTCTCCGATGGACTTGAGGTCGAGACAATCGAAGAGACCTACCGCCACTTCAAAGGCAAGGTGCGCATGTCCTTCGGCTGGGGTACCAATTTGACCAATGATTTCGAAGGCTGCGCGCCGACCGAAACCAACAGCCTCGACGCCATATCGCTGGTCTGCAAGGTCACCGAGGCCAATGGCAGGCCGGCGGTCAAGCTCTCCGACAATCCGGCCAAGGCGACCGGAGATGAGAAAGAGATCGAGCGCTATATCAGGATTTTCGGGGAGAAGGACCGCGTGGAGCAACTGGTCAAGGTGTGAGAAACCGCGAAAGATCTCGCATCACCGGCAAAGATGAAATCTCGGATAGCTTGAGTTCCCGCCCACCCCCCTCTGTCCTGCCGGACATCTCCCCCTCAAGGGGGAAGATTGGCTGTCACTTCGGCTTTCGCCAATCCCCCACGCAGCGAAAGAGGCGCCGATCGAAGAAACTGCCAATCTCCCCACTTGAGGGGGAGATGTCCGGCAGGACAGAGGGGGGCGCCGTAGAGTGCCTTCCTGCGAGAGTTGCGCCCCCGTGCCTCATCGCTTTGCTGGCCTTCCTCCCCACCCCCGCCTTCGCCCACGCCTCCGACCGTGGCCATGTCCTGCTCCTGCCGACGGGCTACTACCTGGTCGGCGGCGCCTTCGCCGTTGCCGTCAGTTTCCTCGTGCTGGCGCTGCTGCCGGCGGATTGGCTCGATCGTTTCTGGCGCCGGCGCCTGCCGCTATTCACCTTCGGTGACAGCGTCCGCGCTGCCGTCAGCCTGATATCCTTTGCCGGCTTTGTACTCCTCATCGCCGCCGGCTTTTTCGGCAGCCGCGACCCGCTCTCCAACCCGTTGCCGCTGGTGATCTGGACATTGCTGTGGGCCGGCTTCGCGCTGTTGCAAGGCGTCTTCGGCGATCTCTGGTCATGGCTCAGCCCGTGGTACGGGCCATGGCGCCTCGTCTCGCGCCTGTTGGGCGCGGACGACGAGGGAAGGTGGCAATACCCTCGATGGCTTGGCTACTGGCCGGCAGTGATACTGTTCTTCGCCGTTGCCTGGTTCGAACTCATCGATCCGGCGCCTGACGATCCGGTGCGGCTGGCCTCAGCCGCGGGCCTTTACTGGCTGCTCACCTTCCTTGCGATGCTGGTATTCGGCTATCGTGCCTGGAGCCGCAGCGGCGAATTCCTGACGGTTTTCTTCTCGATGGTGGCGCGCTTCGCGATTGTAGAGCGCGATGAGAACGGCCGGCTTGGCCTGTGCTGGCCGGGCGCCAAGCTGCTCGCCGCCGAGCCGTTGCCGACCAGCGGCATCGCCTTCCTGCTGCTGGCCCTATCATCGGTATCGTTCGACGGCTTGTCGAAGACGTTCTTCTGGCTTGGCCTGTTCGGCATCAATCCGCTCGAATTTCCCGGCCGCACCGCGGTGATCGGCAGCGGCACGTTCGGGTTGGTGCTGACATTCGTGCTGCTGGCGGCGGTGTTCCTGCTTGCCGTCTGGCTCGGCCAGCGCCTCGCCGACGGTGATCGCAGCCTCGGCGAGGCGGCTGGCCTGCTGGTCTGGTCGATCGTGCCGATCGCGCTCGCCTATCATGTCGCTCATTATCTGACGGCGCTGCTCGTCGACGGACAGTATGCGCTTGCGGCACTTTCCGACCCGTTCGCGCTGGGCTGGAACCTGTTCGGCACCGCCGACATGCAGATCGAGGCCGGCATCGTTGCCGGGGCGGACTCGGCGTGGTGGCTGTGGAATGTACAGGCCGGCGTCATCATATCAGGCCATGTGCTCGCCGTCCTGGTCGCCCACGGCTTCGCCTGGCGCCTGCACCCGCAGCCTTCCCGCGCCGCGCTCAGCCAGTTCCCGCTTACCTTGCTGATGATCGCCTACACCGTCTTCGGCCTCTGGTTGCTTGCCACGCCGACCGCCGGATGAGAAAACGGCGGCCTCGATATCGTCGGGGAAGCTCGCTTGCCACATCAAGGCTTTGGTGATTTAGTTTGTATACATGCAATTTTTCGCGTCCTCTGAGAGAGGGTGCCTAAGCCGCCTTATCGTTGGTCAAGACTGAAAAACAGGGGAACGAACATGGCTGACAAGAATGGATTTTTCGACCTCTCCAAGACTGCGCTCACCCGCCGTACGGCGCTGAAGGGTCTGGCTGCCACCGCCGGCCTGGTCACCGCCCCCGGCTTCGTACGCTATTCCCAGGCGCAGAGTTCGGCGCCGATCAAGATCGGCTTCCAGTCGCACCGCACCGGCATCGGCGCTGCCTATGGCCGCTGGTACGAGAAGACCACGGCTGCCGCGGTCAAGGCGATCAACGCTGCCGGCGGCATCAATGGCCGCCAGGTCGAGGTGATCATCGAGGATGACGGCACCGATCCCGGCCGTGGCGCCGAGGTGGTCGGCAAGTTCGCCACGCAGCACAAGACCGACATCGTCTTCGGCACGCTGTTCTCGCACGTCGTCAGCGGTTCGGCGCCGGCTGCCGGCGAAGCCAAGATCCCGTATTTCGTCGTCAGCGAAGGCCATCATGTCGCCTCGACCAAGCTGAACCGGTATGTCTTCCAGCCTGGGATCACCGATGTGAAGAGCCAGATCCAGGCAATGGCGCCGTGGATTGCAGGCAATGTCGGCAAGAAGGTCACCATGATCTTCCCGGATTTCGCCTTCGGCTACGACCATCGCGACTACCTGCCGCCGGCGCTGAAGGCGCAAGGCGCCAACGTCATCGCCCAGATCGCCATCCCGCCGACGGAATCCTCCTTCACCAAGTACTTCCCGCAGATCCCGGCCGAGACCGAGGTGCTCTATCACGTCATGGTCGGCCCGGCGGTGCTCACCTTCGTCAAGGAACTCGGCGAATTCTACGGCTCCAACCGGCCGCAGTTGTTCGGTTTCATCGATTCGCTCGAAGCCACCGACATCAACAGCCCCGGCCTCGAATTCCTCGATGGCAGCCATTTCTGGGAAGGCTCGCCGCGCTATGCGCAGCCAGACGATTCCGAGGCGCAAAAGGCCTACCGCGCCGCCGTCGGCATCGACGACAATGGTGCCGCCGTCGGCGACCCCAAGGACGTCTCGACCGCGGCCCATATGTTCGGCTGCTGGGAAACGCTCTACGTCGTCAAGAAGGCGATGGAAGATGCCGGCTACAAGGGACCGGAAGACCGCGCCAAGCTGGTCGAGGCGACCGAGGCGCTGACCGAATTCGCCGAAGGACCCGAGCACCCGCAAGGACCCAAAACCTTCAATGGCACGATCCACCAGTGCTTCGGCATTCAGAACATCTCCAAGGTCGAAGGCGGCAAGCTGAAGGTCATGCACAAGACCAAGATCGAGGACGGGCTTTACGAGCCCGAGGGGGATTACACGACGCAGGCGCTTTAGGCTTGGTCCTTTAAGCGCAGTGCCCTTCGGCCCACCCCCCTCTGTCCTGCCGGACATCTCCCCCTCAAGGGGGGAGATCGGCTGTTCTTGCGAAGGCGGCCATTTATCACCATCGGCTATTGGCGAAGGCAGCGGGGACAGCCAATCTCCCCCCTTGAGGGGGAGATGCCCGGCAGGGCAGAGGGGGGTGCGCCTCGCGCCTGCCTTGGGCGTATAGCCGATGCACTTCGGTCCGCACCTCCTCCTCGCCGCCCTCGAAGGCCTCGTCACCTCCGCGGTGCTGGCACTGACGGCGCTTGGTTTGTCGCTGGTGTTCGGCGTCATGCGGGTGGTCAATGTCGCGCATGGCGAGTTCTTCATGCTCGGCGCCGTGCTTGCATGGGCGATCACCACGGCGATCGGAGGGCATCCGGCGATCGGCTTCCTGGCGGCACTGGTGATTGCACCATTGATTGTCGGCGCCATTGCGCTGATCGCCGAACGGCTGGTGCTACGCCGGCTCAACTACAATCCGGAAGCCACCATCGTTGCCACCATCGGCATGCTCTACATCATCCAGCAGCTGGCGCTGACCTTCTACGGTCCGGAGGCGCGGCCGGTGGAGCCACCATTCAGCTACCGCATCCTTTTGCCATGGTTCGGCTACTCCGGCTACAAGCTGTCGATTATCGCCGCTTCCGCGCTTCTTCTGATCGCGACATGGCTGGTGCTGACGCGCACCAAAATCGGCCTCATCATGCGCGCCACGCAGTATGACAGCGAGATGGCGCAGGCCTTCGGCATTCCCGTCGGCCGCGTCTATGGCGGCGTCTTCGCGCTCGGCGCCATGCTGGCGGCCATTGCCGCGGTGCTGATCGTGCCGATCAGCCAGGCGCATTATCTGATGGGACAGGACCCGCTGCTGCTGTCCTTCATCGTCGTCATCATCGGCGGCCTCGGCTCGCTGCGCGGAACCGTCGTCGCCGCCGTGCTGATTGGCCTCTCCGACGGCATCATCTCGATGTTCTTCTCGCCGACGCTGGCCAAGATCATCGCCACGCTGCTGGTGGCCATGGTACTGGTGTTCCGGCCTCAAGGCCTGTTCGGGACGGCATCGCGATGAGCGAAGCTTCGCCGGCAAAGGCCTATGCCCTGCATCTCAGCTCCATCGCCCTGCTCTTCGTGCTGAGTTTCCTGCTGCCGGACTATTATCACGGCCTGCTTGCCCGCATCATGGTGCTGGCGGTCTTTGCCATGGGCTACAACATGTTGTTCGGCTATGTCGGCCTGCTCAGCCTCGGCCATGCCATGTTCTTCGCCGCCGGGCTCTATGGCGCCGGCCTTGCCGTCATCCATCTCGGCTGGAGCGTGCCACTGGCCTTCCTTGGCGGGATCGCCTGCGGGGCAGTGCTGGCGCTGGCGATAGGCCTGTTGGCGCTGCGCACCACGGGTGTCGCCTTTATGATCGTCACCATGATGTTCGCCCAGGTCTTCTACCTCCTCATTCTCTACTTCGCGACATGGACCGGTGGCGACCAGGGCATGGTCGTACCCCAACCGGCACGGGTGCTTGCTTTCGGCTCGAGGTCGCTCGATATCACCAATCCGACCGTGCGCTATATGACGGCGCTGGCGCTGTTCTCGCTCGTGCTGCTTGTCACATTGGCGATCGTCCGCTCCCGATATGGCCGCGTGCTGGTCGCCATCCGCGAGAACGAGGAGCGGACGAAGATGCTGGGCTACGACACGTTTTCCAACAAGCTCGCCGCCGTCGTCATCTCCGGCACTATCTGCGCTGCTTCAGGCGCCGCCTATGCGCTGCTGTTCGGCTATGTCGGATCGAGCTTCGCTTCGGTGCAGTATTCGATCCTGCCGCTGCTGTGGGTGCTGCTCGGGGGTGCGGCCACGACACTCGGGCCGCTGATCGGCACTCTGTTCATGTATTATGTCATCGACATCACCAGCGGCTACACCTCGGCCTATCTGCTGATCGTCGGCATCGCGCTGATCCTTTTGGTGCTGTTTTTCCCCAAGGGCATTCTGGGCAGCATCCGGCAGCGCTGGCTTGGGTGGCTGCCATGATGCCGCTTCTGACCACCAAGGGCCTGTCGCGAAACTTCGGCGGCCTGCGCGCCGTCGACGGCGTCGATTTCGAGCTGATGCCGGGCGAAATCCGCGCCGTCATCGGCCCGAACGGGGCGGGGAAGACCACTTTCGTCAGCCTGGTCAGCGGCCGCATCCAGCCATCTTCCGGCATGATAATCTTCGACGGTGCCGACATCACCAGCCAGCCGGCCTATATCAGGGTTCGCCAGGGCATCGCCTACACGTTCCAGATCACCAGCGTCTTTGCCAATCTTTCCGCCTACGACAATGTCGCGCTGCCGGTGCAGCGCACCCTGAGCGATGGCCGCTCGAAGGGTGCGGTGCGGGCAGGCGTCATGTCGGCGCTCGAACGCACCGGCCTCGCCGACCGTGCCCACATGCCGGCCGGGCAGTTGTCCTACGGCCACCAGCGCCTGCTGGAAGTGGCGATGGGCCTGGCGCTGAAGCCGCGCCTGCTGATCCTCGACGAACCGACGCAAGGCCTTGCCGACAGTGAGATCGACAATTTCATTGAGCTGGTGCGCGAGATCGCCAAAAACGCCACCGTGCTTTTGATCGAGCACAACATGCCTGTCGTCATGCAACTGGCCGACCGCATCACCGTCTTCAACGCCGGCAGGATTCTCGCCGAAGGCACGCCGGAAGCGATCCGCGAGAATGCGGCGGTGCAGGAAGCCTATCTGGGGACCGCCCCATGACGGAGACGAAGTCCGAAGCATTGGCAATCGCGGGGCTCGATTGCTTCTATGGCGAGGTCCAGGTGCTCTATGGACTAGACCTGGTGCTGAACAAGGGCGAGGTGCTGTGCCTGTTCGGCCGCAACGGGGCCGGCAAGACGACGACGCTCAAGGCCATCATGGGGCTGGTCCCGTCAAGCGCCGGCTCGATCAGGCTCGATGGCAAGGAATTGACCGGACTGCCGGCGCACGAGGTACCCAAAGCCGGGGTCGCCTATGTGCCGCAGGGAAGGCGGCTGTTCGCCGAGATGACGGTGGCCGAAAACCTCGAGATCGGCCTGATGGCGCGCGGCAAGGGCAAGGTCGTGCGGGAAAACGTCCTCGACCTTTTTCCATTGCTGCGCCAGCGGCTGCGGCAACGCTCCGGTACCCTGTCCGGCGGCGAACAGCAGATGCTGGCCATGGCGCGTGCGCTGTGCCTCGAACCACAGGTGCTGCTGCTCGACGAGCCGACCGAAGGGCTGATGCCGTCGATGATCGCCAAGATCCGCGAGACGGTGTCGCAACTGCGCGAGATGGGCGTCTCGACCATTCTGGTCGAACAGCGTGTCGATGCGGTGCTTTCGGTCGCCGACCGTGTTGCCTTCATCGAAAACGGCCGCAATCGCGAGACGGTCGATGTCGCAGGGCTGCGCGCCGACCCGTCGGCGGTGCGACGCTATGTCGGCGTGGGCTGATCAGCCGAAAAACAGAAAACCCGCGATCAGGAATATCGGGATCAGCACCAAGCCGGACCATGCCATATAGCCGAAAAAGCCCGGCATCTTCACGCCTCGATGTCGGGCTATGGCGTAGACCATGAAGTTGGGCGCATTGCCGATATAGGTGTTGGCGCCCATGAACACGGCGCCAGCCGAGATCGCCGCCAGAGTCGAGGCGAATTCCGTCATCAGGTGCCGTGGGTCGCCGCCGGAAAGCTCGAAGAACACCAGATAGGTCGGCGCATTGTCGAGGAAAGACGACAGCGCGCCGGTCAGCCAGAAATAGGCGAGATCGTCGGGCGTGCCCGAGGACGAAGTGACGAGGGCGACCAGGGGCGCCAGCGCGCCGTCATGTCCGGCTCTCAAGATGGCAACGACCGGCACGATGCATATGAAGATGCCGGCAAACAGCTTTGCGACTTCCGCGATCGGTCCCCAATTGAAGCCGTTCGCCTCGCGGTGGCTCTTGCGCGAGACTGCGAGCGAAAGGAAGGCGAGCGCCAGGATGATGGCGTCGCGCACCAGGTTCTGCAGCTCGAGACTCACCCCGAGGGCGGAAAAGCTCACGCCCGGCTTCCAGGCCGCCGACAGCAGGATGGCACCGATCACGCCGGCCAGCAGTGGAAGATTGGCCAGGCCGCGCAGGCGCACCTCCGTATCCGGTGTCGGATCCTTGATCTTTGGCGCGCCAGCCTCGCGCCGGTGCAGGACGATGTCGATGCCTAGGAAGACGGCCAGCACGACACCGCCGACGAACAGCGTTTCGCGATAGAGGTTGGCGGTCGTCCAGAAGAAGTCGACCCCGCGCAGGAAGCCGACGAACAGCGGCGGGTCGCCCAAAGGCGTCAGCGAACCGCCGATGTTGGAGACCAGGAAGATGAAGAAGATCACGACATGGGCGTTGAACGGCCGGTTATCGTTGGCGCGCAGGATCGGCCGGATCAGGATCATCGAGGCGCCGGTCGTGCCGATGACCGAGGCGAGCAGTGCACCGACCAGCAACAGCCCGGCATTGACCAGCGGCGTGCCGTGAATGTTGCCGGCGACCAGAATGCCGCCTGAAATGGTGAACAGCGCGAACAGCAGGATGATGAACGACATGTATTCGGTAAGCAGCGCATGCAACACCGCCTCGGTCGCCGAGGGGACGCCGAAGGCAAGGGCCAGCGGCACGATCACCAGCGCTGCCCACAGGGCTGCGATCTTGCCGTAGTGATGCTCCCAGGCATGAGGGAACAGCAGCGGGCCGGTGGCGATCGACAAAAGCAGTCCGGTGAAGGGCAGTGCCCACCATAGCGACATCACCTCGCCGGGCGGGCCGTGCGCTTCCGCAGCCAGCGCCTGTGCCGGGAAGAGCATTGCGACAGCGATTGCGGCACCTGCCATCACATCCGTTGCGGTCGGTAAGAAGCGCCTCTTGTGCCCCACGATCCGCTCAATCCGACAAGGGATCTTCGAGCGTCACTCCGGCATCGCGCATGCGGTGCAGCATTGTATCGAGCGAACCGTTGAGATCGATGCCACGGCAGGCGTCGAGCCTGACGGTGGTCTTGAAGCCCTGGCTGACGGCGTCCAGCGCCGAGAAGGCGACGCAGAAATCGGTCGCCAGCCCGACCAGGGTCAGCGTGTCGATGCCGCGTTCCCGGAGATAGCCGCCAAGACCGGTTTGGGTCTTGCGGTCGTTCTCGAAAAAGGCCGAATAGCTGTCGATATCGGGCCGAAATCCCTTGCGGATGACGAGTTCGGCCTTGGTCCAGGCAAGGCCGGAATGGAAATCGGAGCCCAGGCTGCCCTGGATGCAATGGTCGGGCCACAGCGTCTGCTGGCCATAGGGCATTTCGATCATCGTGAAAGGCTGCGCGCCCGGATGACTGGAAGCAAAGCTGGAATGGCCGGCGGGGTGCCAGTCCTGCGTCAGCACGACGTGATCGGCGTGCCGGATCAGGTCGTTGACCAGCGGCACGATCTCGTCGCCACCGGCAACCGCCAGCGCGCCGCCCGGACAAAAGTCGTTTTGCAGGTCGATGACGACAAGCGCTTCGTCGGCCATGGGCTTTCCTCTTCCGTATGCAGGCTCCAGTGGAAAATGCCGCTGACGCGACCGGACGCAGAAACTTGACCAGAAGGGCCGCGGCGTCAACCTCTCAAGGCATAAGAAATGCGTGCCGACCGAGTGGTCGCAAACTCCGGCTTTGACAATTCCTGCCGTCTTGATATCATTTGCATACGAATGAATTCCCCCGGCCGACGCTGCCGGCCGGATCTTTCGAAATACCGGTTCTGGAAGACCTCTTTTCTGGAAGGCAAGGCGTGATCCGTTACGCGAAACCCACCTCGGTCGACGAAGCTCTCGCTTTGCTTGGCGAGGGCGCCTGGCGCATTCTTGCCGGCGGCACCGATTTTTATCCGGCGCAGGGCAGCAAACCGTTCCGGGACGATGTCCTCGACATCAACGGCCTGGCGGCGCTGCGCGGCATTGCAGAGACGGGCAGCCATTTCGTCATCGGCGCGCGTACGACCTGGACCGATATCATTCGCCATCCCTTGCCGCCGGCCTTCGATGCGCTGAAACAGGCGGCGCGAGAGGTCGGCTCGGCGCAGATCCAGAATGTCGCCTCGGTCGCCGGCAACCTCTGCAACGCGTCGCCTGCCGCCGATGGTGTGCCGGCTTTGCTCGTCCTCGACGCCGAGGTCGAGCTGCGTTCCGTGGCTGCGACACGCCGTCTGCCGCTGCACGATTTCATTCTCGGCAACCGCCGCACGGCTTTGCTTCCAGGCGAGATGGTGACGGCCATTCGCGTGCCGAAAGGCGCTACCACTGGCACGTCGGCTTTCGTCAAGCTCGGCGCGCGGCGCTACCTTGTGATCTCCATTGCCATGGTGGCGGCGCGTCTGGTTGTCGAGAATGGCATTGTCGCGGATGCCATGGTCGCCGCCGGCTCCTGCTCGGTGGTGGCCAAGCGGCTTGTTGGCGTCGAGGCTGCCTTGCGCGGGCTCCCATCGGACGACGGACTCGCCGATGCGATCCTGTCCGCCCCGATGGGCGAACTGTCGCCGATCGCTGATGTGCGCGGCAGTGCCGAGTACCGGATCGATGCGGTGCGCGAGATCGTGGCCCGCGCCGTGCTTGCGGCTGCGGGATGGACGACTGGCGACGAGGTGGCGGCGTGAGCCAAGTTCAGACTGAAATGAATGAAGCCCTGCCCGATCTGGGCAGCGTCCTGCCTGGCTTCGGCGCTGCACGGGCCGATATCGCTTTCGAGGTCAATGGCGACGCCATCTCGGTCAACGTACCGCCGCTGCGCCGGCTATCGTCGGTATTGCGCGACGAACTGCTGCTGACCGGCACCAAGGTCGGCTGCGATGCCGGCGATTGCGGTGCCTGCACGGTGCTGGTCGACGGCGATCCCGTCTGCGCCTGCCTGATGTCGGTTGCGTCCGCTGCCGGAACGTCGGTTACAACCGTTGAAGGCCTCGCCAACGGCCGGCTGTCGGCGCTGCAAGCCTCGTTCCTTGCCCATGGCGCGGCGCAGTGCGGCATCTGCACGCCAGCGCTGCTGGTCGCGGCAACGGCATTGCTGGACAAGCGGCCTAACCCGACCGAGACCGAGGTGCAGGACGCGCTGGGCGGGATTCTGTGCCGCTGTACCGGCTACCGGAAGATCATCGCGGCGGTGATGGATGCGTCACTGCAAGCAGCAAGCCTCGATTTCCGCTTGCCTCAATCCGGCCAAGCGATCGGCTCCTCCCCCGTCAGGCTCGATGGCCTGCCTAAAGTCACCGGCTGTGAGAAATTCGGCGGCGATTCTTTCCCTGCCGACGCGCTGGCCGTGCTGGTGGTCCGCTCGCCGCATTATCACGCCGGCTTCGCCTTCGGTGACCTCGACGGCTGGGCGAAGGCACATCCCGGCATCGCCGGTGTCTTCACTGCCGCCGACATTCCCGGCAAGAACTGTTTCGGCGTCATCGGGCCGTTCGCCGACCAGCCGGCGCTGGCCGAAGGGTTTGCTCGCCTGCGCGGCGAGGCGGTGGCGCTCGTTGCCGGCGAGCGCGAGGCGATCCTCGATCTAGACATGTCGGATTTTCCGGTTCGCTGGACCGAATTGCCGCATTTTCTGCAGCCGCGCGAAGCGAGAGCCGGCGGTGCCAAGCTCATTCACGACAACCGGCCGGCAAACCTGCTTACTGCCGGCTTCGTCGAACGCGGTGACCCCGAGGCGGCTCTCGCCGGCGCGGCCTTCATCGTGTCCGGCGCCATCGACACCTCCTATGTCGAGCACGCCTATATCGAACCGGAAGCCGGCTATGCGTATCTGGACGGCGATACGCTGGTGGTCGTCGCCTGCACCCAGGCGCCTTATATGGATCGCGACGAGACGGCGAAGGTGCTCGGCCTTGCCGTCGACAAGGTGCGCATCGTGCCGACGGCGACAGGTGGCGGTTTCGGCTCGAAACTCGATGTCTCGCTGCAGCCGCTGATCGGCCTTGTGGCGCTGAAGACCGGACGGCCGGCGGCACTCACCTACACCCGCAACGAATCTATGGTGTCGACCACCAAGCGTCACCCGGCCGAGATGAAGGCGACGATCGGCGCCGATGCCGATGGCCTTGTCACCGGCATGATCTTCGAAGGCGATTTCAACACCGGCGCCTATGCGAGCTGGGGGCCGACGGTCGCCAACCGCGTCCCGGTGCATGCGTCCGGACCCTACGCGACGCCGAACTACCGGGCCGAGGGCCGGGCCATTCACACGCATGGGCCGATTTCCGGCGCCTTCCGTGGCTTCGGGGTGCCGCAGGCGACGATCATGCAGGAGACGCTCTATGACGAGCTGGCCGGCAAGCTCGGCATGGACCGGCTTGAGTTTCGCTTGAAGAACTGCCTTCGGAACGGTTCCGAAACGGTTACCGGGCAGCGACTGGACTCCGGTGTCGGCATTGCCGAATGCCTCGAATCGCTGCGGCCGCATTGGGCGCTCGCCACGGCCGATGCGGATGCGTTCAACAGTGCCAACAGGGATAGAAAGCGCGGCGTTGGCATCGCGTCCTGCTGGTACGGCTGCGGCAACACTTCGCTGCCCAATCCGTCGACCATTCGCGTCGGCATCGCTGCAGACGGCGCGGTCATCCTGCACCAGGGCGCCATCGATATCGGCCAAGGCTCGAACACGGTCATCACCCAGATCTGCGCCGACGCGCTCGGCCTGCCGTTGGAAAAATTCCAGCTGAAGAGCGGCGATACGGCTATCACTCCCGACGCCGGCAAGACATCGGCCTCGCGCCAGACGTTCGTCACCGGCAAGGCGGCAGAGAAGGCCGGCCGCGCCTTGCGCGAAAAGATCCTGCGTTTCGCCAATGTGTCCGAAAAGGCATCGCTGCAACTCGACGGCCCGGCGATCGCTATCCGCGAAGGTGAGGCCACTCGCCGTATCGAACTCGCCTCGCTCGACGTAGATGCCGAAGGCTTCGTCTTCCGTGCCGAGGAGACCTACGACCCGCCGACGCTGCCGCTAGACGCCAAGGGCCAGGGCAAGCCCTATGCGGTCTATGGCTATGGCGCGCAGATTGCTGAACTCGAGGTCGACCTCAAGCTCGGCACGGTGAAGCTGATCAAGATCACCGCAGCGCACGACGTCGGCAAGGCGATCAACCCGCTGCTGGTCGAGGGCCAGATCGAAGGCGGCATCGCGCAAGGCATCGGCATGGCGCTGATGGAGGAGTATATCCCCGGCCGCACCGAGAATCTGCACGACTATCTCATTCCGACCATCGGCGACGTTCCGCCGATCGAGACCATCCTGATAGAAGTTCCGGATCCGGAAGGACCCTTTGGCGCCAAGGGGTTGGGCGAGCATGTGCTGATCCCGACGGCGCCGGCGATCCTCAACGCCATCCGCCACGCCACCGGCGTCCTGGTCACCAAGGTTCCGGCGACGCCGACGCGTATCCGCGCCGCTATTCGCGAAAAGGAGGCACGCCGATGAGCGAGCTTGCCGAACGCTTCGAAACCCACGATCCCGGCGAGAAGCTGGTGGCGGAGAAGATCCGCTGCGATGCCTGTCCGGTGATGTGCTACATCGCCGATGGGCGCACCGGCGCCTGCGACCGCTACGGCAATGTCGGCGGCAGGATCGTGCGGATGGACCCGCTGACCATCCTCGACCATGCGGCGGAAACCGGCGTGGCAATCGTGCCGTTCGTTGCCGAGGGCGAGGCGTGGGACGGCGAACTGATCAACACCGGCCGCCGCTTCGTCACTGCCATTGGTGCCGGAACCACCTACCCCGACTACAAGCCGGCGCCGTTCATCGTCAGCCAGGAGGTCGAGGGGGTCGATCTCGTCACGGTCGTTACCGAGGGCATCTTCTCCTATTGCGGCGTCAAGGTGAAGATCGACACCGACCGTCATATCGGACCCGAAACAGCTGTGGTGCGGTCGCAGGGCGAAGCGATCGGCCATGTCACGACAGGCGAATATGGCTCTCAGATGCTGTCGCTTGGCGGCGTGCACCATCTGACCGGCGGCTCCAAGGCTGAAGGCCGCGCCACTTGCGACGCGCTGCTCAATCTGTGCAACCGCAAGCCTGTCGAACTGGCCATCGACGGCGGCGCCATCATCACAGTCGAAGCCGGCAAGCCACCCGTCATCGACGGCAAGCAGGAACACCGCATGCGTGTCGGGTGCGGCTCGGCCACCATCGGCATGTTCGCCACGCAATGGCGCGGCCTGGTCGACGAGGTGGTGGTGGTCGACGACCACATAACCGGCGTCGTTTCCGAGCATCAGGCCGGCAAGGTGTTGGGCTGGCAGGACACCGGCATAAAAATCATCGGCCGCCGCTCGACGCCAGGCCGCTATTTCAAGGTTTCCGAACCCGGCCTCGGCTGGGGCGGCACCAGCATATCCGACCCGCTGTCGATCCTCGGCGAATGGAATGCCAAGAAGGGCGCGCGGCCGGGCCTGTCGCTGCTGATGGTTTCGACCACCGGCGAGCAGTTCGCCTATTACGAGCTCGACGACGAGCTGAAGCCGGTGCAGAAGCCATTTCCCGAACGGCTGCAGAAATCGGTCGAACTGATCGAGGACAATTGCGAGCCGGCGCTGTGTACCGTGCTGTTCATCGGCGGCGCCGGTGGTTCGCTGCGCGCCGGCGTCACCGAAAACCCGGTCAACCTGACCCGTTCCGTGCAGGGCTTGACTACCTATGTCACGGTCGGCGGCGCGCCGGTCTATGTCTGGCCGGGCGGCGGCATCACGCTGATGGTCGATGTCACGCGGGTGCCGGAGGGCGCCTTCGGCTATGTGCCGACACCCGCACTTGTTGCGCCGATCGAATTCACCCTGCGCCGTGACGATTATGTCAGGCTCGGCGGTTACGAGACCGAGATCCGTAGCGTCGAGGACATCGTTGCCAGGGGTGGCGAATACCTCAATCCGCGACGCGGCACCGATGCGCCGGCCAGCAATCCATGGCCGCCGCTGGCGCAATTGCGCCGCGCTGTGTCGAACGGGGCTGGGTGATGGAAGGCCCGCAAGTACATTGGCTGCAGGACGGCAAGCGGCTGCATCTCAACCACGGGCCGATCGACCTGATCGTCGAAGCCTTTGGCGAGGCGGGCGAATGCCGCCTGGCCTACGAGCAAGCCGTGGCGCGGTTCCAGACCATCCTGCCCGAGCTGGTGGAGGAATTGCCCGAACTGCGCCGCCCAGCCGCGTTGCGGGCCCGCGCTTTCGTCGGTCCGACAGCGCGGCGCATGGAAGCGGCTGTAATGCCGTTGGCCGAAAGCTTCATCACACCGATGGCGGCCGTCGCCGGCTCGGTAGCCGACGAAATGCTTGATGCGCTGCTTGTCGGACGCAGGCTCGATCGCGCCTATGTCAACAATGGCGGCGACAGTGCGATCCATCTCGGCGCCGGCCGATCGATGACACTTGCCATCGCCGGCACCGGGCACGGCCTCGCCGATCGCATCGTCATCCATGTCGAGGATGGCGTGCGCGGCGTTGCCACCAGCGGCTGGCGCGGGCGCTCGTTTTCGTTGGGCATTGCCGATGCGGTGACCGTGCTGGCGCGCACGGGAGCAGAAGCCGATGCCGCCGCGACGCTGATCGCCAACGCCGTCGACTTGGCCAATCATCAGGCTATCCGGCGTGTGCCGGCGCGCGATCTGGCGCCGGACAGCGACCTTGGCGACAGGCTTGTCACGCAAGAGGTCGGCCGGCTTTCTCCAGCGGAGATCGCCATGGCGCTGGACAGCGGCCTTGCCGTCGCCGAAGATTTCCGCCGCAGGGGCTTGATCGCCGCATCGGCGCTCTTCCTTGCCGGCCAGACCCGCATCAGTGGTTCAATGGCGCTCGCCGCGCCCAACAAAAGTCCAGGGAAGGAAGTTGCCCATGCCTGAGTTTCCGATCCGCAAGATCGCGGTTCTGACCGAGGAGATCTTTCACGAGGGCGGGCCGGTCGCAAAAGTGCCGCGCCGCCGCGCCGCCGCCATGGCGCTGGTGACGAACCCGTTCGCCGGGCGCTATGTCGAGGATTTGCAGAGCGCCATGGATGATCTGAAGCCGCTCGGCCTGCTGCTCGCCGACCGGCTGATCGCCGCACTCGGCGGCGACGTCAAACAGATCGACGGTTACGGCAAGGGCGCCATTGTCGGCACATCGGGCGAACTCGAGCATGGCGCGCTCTGGCATGTGCCGGGCGGCTACGCGATGCGCGAACGGCTCGGCGACGCCAAGGCGATCGTGCCGTCGGCGAAGAAGGTCGGCGCTTTCGGTTCAAAGCTCGACGTGCCGCTCGGCCATATCAACGCCGCCTATGTGCGAAGCCATTTCGACGCCATGGAAGTCGGCATCAGCGACGGGCCGCGCCCCGACGAGATCCTGTTTTGCCTCGCCATGACCTGTGGCCCGCGCGTGCACGACCGCATGGGCGGCCTAGCCGCCAAGGATATCAAGGCCTGGGACGGGCTGCGGTGAGTGCTGAGGAAAATCTGCTGAAGCTGGTCGAGTCCGAAGAGCCTGACGACCAGGATTACCATTTGCAGGAGCAGGTCGGCTTCATCCTGCGCAAGGCGCATCAGCGCCATGTCTCGATCTTTGCCGCGCATATCGGCGACCTGACGCCACCGCAATTCGCGGCTCTCGCCAAGCTGCGCGACGTCGGCGAGACCTCGCAGAACCAGCTCGGCACGCTGATCGCCATGGATGCGGCGACGGTGAAGGGTGTCATCGACCGGCTGAAGGCGCGCGGCCTTGTCGAGCTTTCCAAGCATGAGGTCGACAAGCGACGGCTGCTGGTCAACCTGACCGCAGAAGGCCGCGACGCCATCGAGCGCCTGATCCCGCTGGCCCGTGAGATCACAAGGGAAACACTGGCGCCGCTCTCGGCCAAGGAGATCGCCACCTTCATGAAACTGCTGGCGAAGCTGGCGTAGGCGGATCTGCCGGGCGCAAAAGCACCCGGCAGGAAGTTTAGATCAGAGGCCGTTGTCCTTCAGCACCTTGGCGGCGTTTTCCTTGGTGATCTTCTCGGTCGGCAAGGTGATGGTCTTTTCGACCTTTTCGCCGTTGAGGAACTTGATCGCCTGGCGCAGGCCCTCGGCGCCGGGAGTGACGTAGGTGAAGGTCGCCGTCAGTTCGCCCTTGTTCACCATCTGCACACCTTCGTTGGGCAGACCGTCGATGCCGATGAACTTGATGTCCTTCTCGCGGCCGACATCCTTGGCGGCGAGATAGGCGCCATAGGCCATCGGGTCATTGTGGCCATAGACGAGATCGATCTTCTCGTTGCTCTTCAGCGCATTGGCCATCAAATTGTAGGCCTGGTCCTGCTTCCAGTCGCCCGATTGCTGGTCGAGCAAATATTTGATGCCCGGTTCCTTGTCGGTGAACTCATGGAAGCCGTCATGGCGATCATGCGCCGGCTGGGTGCCCATGCCGCCCCAGATCTCGACGACATTGCCTGATGCCTTGCCCTTGCCGCCAAGCAGTTCGACGGCATATTCGCCGGCCGCGCGGCCGATCAGCGCGTTGTCGCCGCCGACGAACTGGGTGTAGTCCTTGGTGTCGACGTTGCGGTCGAGCACGAAGACCGGAATCTTGGCGTCGATTGCCTGCTGCACGACGCCGGTCAGCCCGGCGGATTCCTTCGGCGACACCAGCAGCGCGTCGACCTCTTGGCGGATCAGGTTCTCGACATCGGCGACCTGCTTTTCGGTCTTGTCCTCGCCGTCGGTGATGATCAGCTCGACCTCGGGATGCTTGGCGGCTTCGGCCAGGATGTCCTTGTTGAACTGCGCACGCCAGGGCTCGATGGTCGTCACCTGGGAGAAGCCGATCTTCCACCTCTTGTCCTGGGCGAAGGCATTGCCGCCGGTCAGCAGCGCGGTGGTGGTCAGCAGTGCCGCGGTCATGGCGGCAAGTTTCAGCATGTCACGTCGTTTCATTTTTTGTTTCCTCCGAGATTGAGAGACGATGTCTCTTGTGACGGCCGCTTTGCCGCGGCCGTTTCCTTGCGCGCCGTTTGCCCGCCTGGCAGGCGCAGATAGGCCAGGAGATCACCAGCATTGCGCTCCTGCACGAGCACGGTGCCGATGATGATCATCCCCTTCAGCACCAGCTGAAGGTTCGAATTGATGTTGTGGAGCTGCAGGATATTGGAGAGCAGCCCGAAGATCAGCACACCGCAGAACGTGCCGGTGAGGCTGCCGCGCCCGCCCATCAGGCTGGTCCCGCCGATGACGACCGCGGCGATGGCGTCCAGCTCCAGCCCGGCGCCGGCATCCGGCTTGCCTTGCCGGTACTGCGCGACATAGAGCACGGCGGCGATGCCGGCGAGCAGGCCGGAAATGGCATAGGTGGCGATCTTGACGCGGCCGGCTGCAATGCCGGAGAGGCGCGCCGCCTCCTCATTGCCGCCGATGGCATAGACATAGCGGCCGAAGGGCGTGAAGCGCAGCACCGCGCCATAGATCAGGATAGCGCCGAGGAAGAACAGGCCGGGCATCGGGATGACGCCGAACACCAGCGAGCGCAGCATCTCGAAATCGGCGGTGGCGTTCGAGCCGGTATAGACCGGCAGAACCGCATTGTTCTGGCCGGCGGTCAGCCGGGCGATGCCGAGCGCCGTCACCATCATCGCCAGAGTGACGATGAAGGGCTGCAGCCGTCCGGCAACGATGATGAAGCCGTTGAGCGCGCCGAACAGCAACCCGACGCACGGCGCGACCAGCAACACGCCGAGCACACCGAATTTCGGCTCAATCTGCGGCAGCAGGTACCATAGCGACAGGCTGCACAGGACCACGCCGACGACGGCGGGCGTGATCAGACCGCGAATTCCGTCGAGCCTGATCTCACGGACGAGATCGGCACCGGCACGGGATTTTGCAAGGTTCTGGAAGATGAAGCGGGTGACGACGAAGCCAAGGCAAAGCGCCACCAAGGCGACGGTCGGCACGCCCAGCACGACGCCCGGCGTCACGCCTGGAACGGTCAGCAGCATGGCGCAGACCACCGAGCAAATGGCCATCAGCGAGCCGACGGAGAGATCGATGCCGCCGGTGATGATGACCGCCGTCATGCCGGTGGCGATCAGCCCGGTGGTCGAGACCTGGCGCAGCACGTCGAGCAGATTGCCGTAGGAGAGAAAGATGTTGTTGCCCTTCGAACTCATCGGCGAGCCCAGCACGCCGATCAGGAAGATGGCGATCAGGCCCCAATAGAGCTTGGTTTGGGACAGGAGTTTCAGGACAGTCATGCGGCTGGTCTCGATATGGTCCGACGCGGTGCGGCGAGGCGCATGATGGCCTCTTCGCTGGCCGCATCGCGGGAAAGAATGCCTGTCTGGCGGCCGTCGGCCATCACCAGGATGCAGTCGGAGAGATGCAGAAGCTCGGGCAGTTCCGAACTGATGACCGCGATGGCGAGGCCATCGCGCGCCAGTTTGAAGATCAGGTCGTAGATCTCGCGTTTGGCGCCGACGTCTATGCCGCGCGTCGGCTCGTCCAGCAACAACACCCTTGGCCTGGTCGCCAGCCATTTGCCGATGACGACCTTCTGCTGGTTGCCTCCCGACAGCGTGCCGGCGGGCTGGTCGATGTCCTGGCAGCGGATGCCGAGCGACTTGACCGCCTGCCGCGCCAGCCCCTGTTCGCCGGCCAGCGAGCGGATGCCGAAGCGCGCCAGCGACCCGACCAGCGGCAACGCGACATTGTCTGATATCGAGGCCTGCAGATGCAGGCCTTGCGTCTTGCGGTCCTCGGTCACCAGCGCAATGCCCAGCCGCCGCGCGTCGCGGGGCGAACGGATATCCACCGGCCGGCCATCGACCTGGATTTCACCACCGGTGCGGCCGTCGCTCGAGCCGAAGATCGCTTCCAGTATCTCGGTGCGGCCAGAGCCGAGCAGCCCGCCAATGCCGAGGATTTCTCCAGCGGCAAGATCGAATCCGACGCCGTCGATCACCGTGCGCCAGCCATGGGCATCGGGCTTCGACAGCGACAGGTTCTCGACCGAGAGCACGATCCTGCCACTGGGGCCGCGCTCCCCCTCAGGGGACGCGAGCAGGTTGCGGCCGACCATCGCGGAAATGATCGCGTCTTCGTCGAGCTTGCCCATCGGCTCGGTCAGTACGTGGCGCCCGTCGCGAAACACGGTAACGCGGCTGGCCAGATGCATGACCTCGTCAATGCGGTGCGAGATGTAGACGATGGCGACACCACTGTCGGCCAGCTGGCGAATGATGCGGAACAGCCGCTGGCATTCGGCCGGTGACAGCGCCGAAGTCGGCTCGTCCATGATCAGGATACGTGCCGACATCGACAGCGCCTTGGCGATCTCGACCAACTGCTGTTCGCCGACGCGCAAGGCACCGACGCGGGCTTGCGGATCGAGTTCGATGCCGAGCCGCCGCAACAAAGCATCTGCGGCGCGGCTGCTCGCCTTGCGGTCGACGATCAGCCCGGCGATCAGCTTCTCGCGCCCGAGGAAGATGTTGTCGGCGACGCTGAGTTCCGGCACCAGGTTGAGTTCCTGGTGGATGATGGCGATGCCGGCATCCTCGGCGTCGCGCACGCCAGAGAAGCTGACGGGACGGCCATCGACGCTGACCGTACCTTCATAGCCGGTGTAGACGCCGGAGAGGATCTTCATCAGCGTCGATTTGCCGGCGCCGTTCTCGCCCATCAGGGCATGGACTTCGCCGCGCCGCAGTTCGAAGCGGACGTCGACCAAGGCGGCGATGCCGCCGAAGCTCTTGGAAATATGCTCGGCGCTCAGAACGACGTTCGAACGATCCGCCGCACTGTGCTCCGGGGACAGGGAATTCGCATGCTTCATGACAATGGCGGCCTCCCTTCCGTCCTCGTCAAATCTCACCAAACGCTAATCTAAACGTTTCGATCATGTCAAGCCGCTATCTGATGGTGCTGGCCCGACATATTTCAATTCTTGCGAAGAAATGCAAAAATCCGTAGATGTAGCACATAGAGGGGTGGCGAAACGTTTAGAAATGACAGCATTCAAGCGGACTAGGAAGCGAAAATCCACGGCGCCGACCATGCTCCACGTCGCCGAAGCGGCGCGTGTATCGGTCGCCACGGTATCGGCGCTTATCAACGGCACGGCAACGGTCAGCCCGGAGCTCAGCCAGCGCATCGAACAGGCGATCCGCGATATCGGCTACAAGCGCAACGCGATCGCCCGCAGCCTGAAGATGGGCACGACCCGCACCATCGGCTTGACCGTGCCGCACATCACCAACCCGTTCTTCACCGATGTCGTCTCGGTCATCCAGCAGGCCTTCGACCGGGCCGGCTATGCCGTCATGCTTTGCTGCACGGACGAGGACCTGAACACCCAGGACGACCAGATCAGGCTGCTGCTCGACCGCATGGTCGACGGGCTGATCGTGGCGCGCGTCGGCGACGGCGCTATCCTCAAACGGATCGTCGACGACGCCAATGTGCCGGTCGTGCTGCTCGACCGTCTCTGCAAAGGCGTCGATACCGATGCCGTGGTGCTCGACAACCAGCGCGCGGTGTTCGACGCCATCACCTACCTGATCAATCTCGGCCATCGGCGCATTGGCTACATCACCGGCACGTCGGACATTTCGCCGATGCATGACCGCATGACGGGATATCGCGAGGCGCTTCACGCCGCCGGCCTGCCTATCGCCGAGGAGTTGATCCGTTTCGGCAATTTCCACGAGATCGACGGCTACAATGCCACCATGCAGATGCTTTCCTCGCATGATCGGCCAAGCGCGATCTTCTCGGCCAACAACCCGATGGTGATCGGCACCATGAAGGCGATCCGCGACATCGGCCTGTCCTGCCCTGAAGACATTTCGGTCGCCTGTTTCGACGATTTTCCATGGTCCGATGTGTTCCAGCCGCAGCTGACCACGGTGGCGCAGCCGGTGCAGGCGATCGGCGAACAGGCGGCCAACCTCTTGCTCGACCGTCTCGCCGGCAACAGGGACGCGCCGCCGCGCAAGCTGGTGCTCAAAGGCCGGCTGATGATCCGCAATTCATGCCGCCCGCTGGGAGCGATGGCGCAGAGCGTGAGCGCTTAGTTTTTCGCGCGTCGGCGGGCGCTCGACGTTGCGAAAGGTGTGCCGCCTTTAGCCGAGCCGGACTGTCAGGCAGCTTGCGATAGCGATTTATGCGCCTCGGCCAGTATCTCGAACGACCGCACTCGCGACGCATGATCGAAGATCTGCGCGGTGACCATCAGCTCGTCGGCACCGGTGCGGCGCACGAAGGCGTCGATGCCTTGCCGGACCGTATCCGGGGAGCCGACGACGGCGCAGGACAATGCCTGGCCGAGCATGGTCCTGGCCATCGGCTCGAGATCGCGCTCATAGTTCTCGACAGGTGGCGGCAGTCGGCCGGCCCGACCGGTGCGCAGGTTGACAAAGGCCTGTTGCAATGACGTGAACAGCAACCATGCCTCGGCGTCGGTGGGCGCGGCAAAGACGTTGAGGCCAAGCATGACATGCGGCTTGTCGAGCTGCTCCGATGGCTGGAAGCGCGAGCGGTAGACGTCCAGCGCGTGATCGAGTTCCGCCGGCGCGAAATGCGAGGCGAAGGCATAGGGCAGGCCGAGCATGGCAGCGAGCTGCGCACCATAGAGGCTGGATCCGAGGATCCAGACTGGCACGTTCTGGCCCTCGCCAGGCACGGCGCGGATGCGCTGACCTTCCTCGGCCGGCTGGAAATAGCGCATCAGCTCGATGACATCCTGCGGGAAATTGTCGACCCCGGCCTCGAGATTGCGGCGCAAGGCGCGGGCCGTGGCCATGTCGGTGCCGGGCGCCCGGCCGAGGCCGAGGTCGATGCGGCCCGGATGCAAAGCGGCCAGCGTGCCAAACTGCTCGGCAATCACCAGCGGCGCGTGGTTGGGCAGCATGATGCCGCCGGCGCCGACACGAATGGCCTTGGTGCCGCCGGCAACATGGGCAATGACGACCGCGGTTGCCGCACTGGCGATGCCTGGCATGTTGTGATGCTCGGCCAGCCAGAAGCGCTTGTAGCCCAGCCGCTCGGCATGACGGGCAAGATCAAGCGAATTGGCCAGCGATTGCGAGGCATCGCTGCCTTCGACGATCGGCGACAGGTCGAGAACGGAAAGGTCGGTCATGAACGGTTTCCTGTGTCAGGACCGCATGTAGGAAGCGCCCTGCGACCTGCAAATTCAAAAATATTGATCAGCCTTTTGCAATTTCAGTGTCGGCGACGTCCTCGTCCTCGATGACAGCCGTGTGTTGTGCGGCGAGAAAATTGCCGACATGGCTGAGGCCGTCGAAATGATCGCAGAACACTTTGATGACGACCAGCAGCGGCACCGCCATCAAGGCACCGACGAAGCCCCACAGCCACGACCAGAAGGCGATGGCGATGAGGATCGCCACGGCATTGATCTCGAGGCGGCGGCCGACCACCGTCGGGGTCACGAACTGGCCTTCGATGATATCGCACAACAACACGAAGGCCGGAGCCAGTAGCGCGTAGGAGACGGTGTCGAAGCTGATCAGCGACATGATCGTGACAAGCATGATGGTCAACAGCGCGCCGACATAGGGCAGGAAGTTGAGCATGGCGGCAGTGATGCCCCAGACTTGCGGGTTGGGCACGCCGAGTGCCCACAGGCCAAGGCCGATGACGGCGCCGAGACCGGCATTGATGATGGTGACAGTGAGCAGATAGTGCGAGATTTCCCGCTCCACGTCATAGACGACGCGCAGCGCCCGCTTCTTTTCGCTAAGACGCGCGAAGGACTGGATGATCTTCTCGTAGAACATCGTGCCGGAGGCGAGCAGGAACAGCGACAGTACGAAGATTATGGTGAGGCTTGTTCCCGCCGACAGGATGTTGCTGGCCGCTGCAGACAGAATGCCGGATTGCGCCACCGCCACCTTCTGGACGCCCGGCTCCTGCGAGGTCTCGGTCAGCTGTTCGATCTGATGCGAAATCTGCATGATCTTCTCGAGCGGACGCCGCAATTGCGCCAGGCGTTCGGTGAGTCGCTGGCCTATCGACGAGGTGTTGTTGATGAGTTCGATGACCGGACCGCTGAGCAAATAGCCGGCACTGGCGAAAACGAAAAGCGACAGCAGCACCAGCACGGTTGCCGAAACCACTTCGGGGATGCCGCGCTTGCGCAGCAGCCGGACGATCGGCGTCAGCGTCAGCGTCAGCAGAAAAGCCAGGATGACCGGCATGAAGAACGCGCGGGCGAAGTAGAGCGCATAGATGGCCATGAACAGGAAGATGCCGACGAGCAGTAAGCGCGTCAGATGCATGTCGGCGTGAGCCGCGACGCGCGAATTCGGCTCATCGGCAACGCCTGCGCCCAAGGCAGTGGGTTCGGTCTTCATGCTCGCCCCTTGAGCCGGGCGCCCCTCGGCGATCGGCGATTGCCTGCATGAAACGCAGAGTGACGGGGTCAGGTTCCAGGGTTAGGTGAACCGGGCTCCACCGAGATGGCTGGTATGACCATTGCCTTTAAGCGCATGTCGCGACAGCACGAGCCGTTTCCGGCCATGGTCATGGATATTGGAACGTACCCCGTGGCGATCGGCTTCATGCCCGCCATTCCACCTGGTTTCGTCAGGGGAGATCGGGGCCGACCTACTTTTCGACGGGCACCGCCAGCGCCGGCGCGGATTTCGCCGTTTCCTTGCGCACGATCGGCGCCACCCTGGTGCCGTAGAGTTCGATCGCCTTCATGATCTTGGCATGCGGCATGGTGCCGATCGCCATCTGCAGCAGGAAACGGTCGTTGCCGAAGATCTTGTGCTGGGCGACGATCTTCTCGGCCACCTGCTCGGGGCTGCCGACGAACAGTGCGCCGTTGGGACCGCGCGACTGGTCGAAATGCGCCCGCGATGTCGGACCCCAGCCGCGCTCGCGGCCGATGCGGTTCATCACTTCCGCCTGGGGTCCATAGAAATCGTCGGCCGCCTGCTCGGTCGTTTCGCCGATAAAGCCATGCACGTTGATGCTGGTGGCGAGATCAGCCGGTTCGCTGCCGGCGCGCCTGGCGGCCTCGTGGTAGAGATCGAACAGCGGCGCGAACCGTTCCGGCTCGCCGCCAATGATGGCGAGCGCCAGCGGCAGGCCGAGTGCGCCAGCGCGGGCGGCAGACTGTGGCGTCCCACCAATGGCGATCCAGACCGGCAGCCTGTCCTGGAAGGGCCGGGGATAAACGCCGCGATCGTTGATCGACGCGCGCAGATTGCCGGACCAGGTGACCTTCACGCTATCGCGGATGGCGAGCAGCAGGTCGAGCTTTTCGGCGAACAGCTCGTCATAGTCCTCGAGGTTGTAGCCGAACAGCGGGAAGGATTCGATGAACGAGCCGCGTCCGGCCATGATCTCGGCGCGGCCGCCCGACAGAAGATCGAGCGTGGCGAACTGCTGGAAGACGCGCACCGGGTCATCGGAAGACAGGACGGTGACCGCGCTGGTCAGCTTGATACGCTTCGAGCGCTCGGCGGCTGCGGCCAGGGCTACGACCGGCGCTGAGGCCGCATAATCGGGCCGGTGGTGCTCGCCGAGGCCAAAGACGTCGAGACCGACCTGATCGGCCAGTTCGACCTCCTCGATCAGGTTGCGCAGCCGCTCATGCGGGCCGATGGCGCCCGGACCCGGCTGCGGGCTGACGTCGGCGAAGGTGTAGAGACCGAGTTCCATTAAGTGTCATCCTGCTGTTGGGTTGGTCGCGTAGCAATCCCAGGAAAAGTGCGAGGCGGATTTCCGCCCGGAATTGCGTCAACACAGAGATAAAGCGCGGTTCACCGTTTCTGGTGAATCGCTCTAGACGTAGCGACCGACCCGCCGCGCCGCCAGAGGGGCGGACGGTGAACAGTGCATGCCGGTTTCGCCCGAAAAGACGTCTCCCGGCTGCAACAGCCAATAATTTCATGGCTGCCATGCCGTTTTGGCGCTTGAACTCTCGGTTTTCGCGCGTATGTAAGCGTCGCGAATTGACTCCAGGGAAGTGGACTTGGCTATCTACAGGGAAAAAGACGTTTTCGAGCGGCGCAACGCCGCAAACGAGGCAAAGAAGGCGCTCCTCGAGCGCTTCAAGGCAAAGCCGGCTGCGGATGATCCCGCAGTGCTGGCGCGGCAGGCCGAACGCAAGGCAATCCTAGCGGCCCGCGAAATCCGCGAGGCTGAAAAGGCCCGGCTGAAGCAGGAAAAGCTGGCACGCGAAGCGGTCGAGAAGGCCGAGCGCGAGGCGGCGGCCGAGGCAGCACGTATCGCCGCCGAGGAAGCCGCACAGGCCGAGGCCAAGATTCGGGAATCCGAAGAGAACGAGCGCATCGCCCGTTTTCTGGCCGACGAAGCCGAACGCAAGGCCAAGCGCGACGCGCGTTATGCGGCGCGCAAGCAGCGTACCGGCAGGACGCCTCCGGGCTTCTCCGCCCGCTAGCCTCAAAACTGCCGAAGCAATCAGCTTCAAGAATCAGGGTCGCCTTGCAGCGACCCTGAACGCGTTTGTCCGCCGTTCCGGTCAGGCGGCGAACTTCAGTCCCATGATGCCGCAGACGATGAGCGCGATGCAGGCCAGCCTGATCGCCGTGGCCGGCTCGCCGAGCAGCCAGACGCCGAGCAGTGCCGTACCGACGGTGCCGATGCCGGTCCACACCGCATAGGCGGTACCCACCGGCAGCGTCTTCAGCGCCAGGCCGAGCAAGGCGAGGCTGACGATCATGGAGGCAACGGTCAGCACGGTCGGCACCAGCTTCGAAAAGCCATCGGTGTATTTGAGGCCGATTGCCCAGCCGATCTCGAACAGGCCGGCAAAAAAGAGAAGAATCCAAGACATCGACAACGCTCCATCAGAGCATCGGACCGAAAAGCGATCTTCGGGTGCCCGACGATCAATCAATCAAGCAATGGCGGGTCGTCCCGTCCGGATTTGGGGTAGCGCGAGGTCGTCCCCGCGATGCCAACATCGGTATTTCGGGCGCTCGATCAGCAACGACCGGCAACAACGTTGCCGGTCGTAATCCTATTCCAATGCGGATGGCCCGGACCTACTTGTCCTTAAGCTTCATCGCCTTGACAGGCGGCGCCTTCAGGGCCGGAGCGGGAGCGGGTTTCTTGGCGTCCTTCTTCGGCTTGCGGGCTTCCTTGCCTGCCTTCATCGCACCTTTAGCCATGATTCGTTCCTCCGATTGCGGGAAGCGAAGTGAAACAAGAGAACCGCCCGACTGCAAGGGGTTAGCGACTGCTGCCGCCGTCAGCGGATCGCTTTCAACCGGTTTCTAATTTGCTCGTAAACCCTGGCGGTCCGTGCCATGGTCATTTTCGCACTGCAGCATCAACCGTGCCGTCGCCGGGTGATCGTCAGGCAGGCCGGTCAGGACGACAATGCGAATCCACATCGGCTGCGAAATGAGCTTCGACTTTCCGCAGGAAACGCCGCTCATCGCGATGCTGAATGTCCACTATTCCCGTGCCTCCGATCTCGAGCGGCCGGATTTCCTGATCTCCAACCCGCCGGTGCCCATCCAAAGCTACCGCGACAGTTTCGGCAACTGGTGCAACCGGTTCGTCGCGCCGCCCGGGCGTTTCACCTTCGGCACCGACGCGGTGATCCGCGATCCCGGCACCTTCGAGATGGGCGACCTGATGGCCTGGCAGCACGAGGTGCGCGACCTGCCGGCGGACACGCTGCTGTTCCTGCTGCCCAGCCGATTTTGCGAGAGCGACCTTCTGGCTGATGAAGCGTGGCGGCTGTTTGGGCAAACGCCGCTCGGCATTCCACGCGTCCAGGCGGTCTGCGACTTCGTCCACAATCATCTCGTCTTCAACTACGGCAATGCGCGGCCGACACGCAGCGCTGCGGAGGCCTACCGCGAACAGAGCGGTGTCTGCCGAGACTATGCGCATCTCGCCGTCACATTCTGCCGGGCACTCAACATCCCGACGCGCTACTGCACCGGCTACATCAGCGACATCGGCATGCCAAAGCCATGGGCCAGCATGGACTTTTGCGCCTGGATGGAAGTCTATCTCGGCGGCCGCTGGCATGCCTTCGATCCGCGCAACAACGCACCGCGCATCGGCCGCATCCTGATCGCCTCCGGCCGTGACGCCGCCGATGTGCCTCTGACCCATATTTTCGGGCCGGGCACGCTCGCCGGGTTCAAGGTGTGGACCAGCGAGATCGTCGACTAGCCCCGCTTCCTGCCGGCCAATCTGTCCAGCAGTATCTTTGACGCACGCCAGCTTTGAACGAGCCTGCGGTTCGTGCGTTGTGATGGCTGTGGAGCTTCCGCAGTCTGGCCGTTAGGCTGGGTGCGCATCTAACCGGGACCACACCATGGCTGGGCACGGCGGCTCAAAAAGGGTGATCTACGCGGCGCTGGCCGGCAATCTCGCCATAGCGCTGACCAAGTTCGCCGCCGCCTTCTTCACCGGCAGTTCGGCGATGCTGTCGGAGGGCGTGCACTCGCTGGTCGATACCGGCAATGGCAGCCTGCTGCTCTACGGCATGCATCGCGCCGCTCGTCCGGCAGACCACACGCATCCGCTCGGTCACGGCCGCGAACTGTATTTCTGGAGTTTCATCGTCGCACTTCTCGTCTTTGCCGTGGGCGCCGGGGTATCGTTCTACGAGGGCGTGATCCACATCATGGCGCCGGAACCGGTCGCCAACGTCAAGGTGAACTATCTCGTCCTGGGCCTTTCCTTCCTGTTCGAAGGCAGCTCCTGGCTGGTGGCGCTGAAGGAGTTCCGCAATCAGAAGGGCAAGGAAGGCTGGCTGCGGGCCGTGCAGTCGAGCAAGGATCCGAGCGTCTACACCGTGCTGTTCGAGGACAGTGCGGCCCTTCTCGGCCTGATCGTCGCCTTCGCCGGCATCCTGGCGGCGGAACTGCTGGGGATGCCGGAACTCGACGGCGCCGCCTCGATCGGCATTGGGCTGATCCTTGGCGCGACGGCAATTTTCCTGGCCCGCGAAAGCAAGGGCCTACTGATCGGGGAGCCGGCCTCGCCCGAGGTGCAGAGACAGGTGCTGGCGATCGCCCAACAAGATCCGGCGGTGCAGCGGGCGAACGGCGTTCTGACCGTCCATATGGGGCCGGCAGAGATCGTTGCCGGGCTGAGCATCGAGTTCGAGGATCACCTGACGGCGCCGGAGATCGAAGCCTGTGTGGAGCGCCTGGAGGCGCGGCTACAGAAGGAGATGCCGGAGATCACACGGCTGTTCGTCAAGCCGCAGACCACCGGCACCTGGGAAAAGCGGCGCAAGCTGATCGAGACCGCATCCAATCCGGCGCCGGATTAGCGTTGCGCCATTGCCTCACGGTCTTGCCTCGCTAAGATTAACAACACTTTGGAGGAACGAAGATGAAAATCGACGGCGGCTGCCATTGTGGCGCCATCACCTACGAGGCGGAGGTCGATCCTGAAAAGACGAACATCTGCCACTGCACGGACTGCCAGCAACTGACCGGCACGGCTTTTCGCGTGACGGTTCCGGCGCTCGAAAGCAACTACCGCATCACCAAGGGTACGCCGAAAATCTACATCAAGACAGGATCGAGCGGCGCCAAGCGCGCGCAGGCCTTTTGCGGCGAGTGCGGCTCGCATCTATACGCCACATCGGTTGGCGACGGGCCGAAAGTCTATGGCGTCCGGGTCGGCACGGCGCGGCAGCGCGATGAGCTGGTTCCCCGGACGCAATACTGGCACCGCTCGGCATTGCACTGGCTGCCGGAATTTCAGCACATGACCACCGTGGAGGAGCAGTAGCGCTGCTCAGTCGTCGCCTTCGACGACCCTCAGCCTGAGCTGCCCGGTCTTCGAATCGGCAACGCGAGCGCCCGTGTCAGCCTTTGCAGCGGGAGGCCGTGACGCGGCGTCCGCCGCGGCTTCGCCGTCGGCCTGTGCGCCGAACTCCAGCGCCTCGATCTTCTGGCCGCGCTTGGTGACCTTCGAAGTAGAAACCAGGATGTCGTCGATGTCCTTGGCGGACTGGCCGAAATGGACCTGCAGCTTGCGCACCCGCTCATCGACACGCGCAACATCCTCCATCAGCCGGATGACCTCGCCCTGGATCAGGTGCGCCTGTTCGCGCATGCGGGCGTCCTTGAGGATCGCCTGAATAACCTGGATCGACAGCATCAGCAGCGACGGCGAGACGATGACGACACGGGCGCGATGCGCCTTGTGGACGATCGCCTCGAAATTCTCATGGATCTCGGCGAACACCGATTCCGAAGGCACGAACATGAAGGCGGTATCCTGGGTCTCGCCCTGGATCAGGTATTTTTCCGAGATATCGCGGACATGGATCTCGATGTCGCGGCGGAATGCCTGCGAGGCGACCTTCTGCAGGTCGGCGCCATCGGCGGCGCGGATGGCGTTCCAGGCTTCCAGCGGAAACTTGGCGTCGATGGCAAGCGACGGCGCGCCGTTCGGCATCTTTACCAGGCAGTCGGGCCGGCTGCCGTTCGACAGCGTCGCCTGGAATTCGTAGGCGCCGTGCGGCAGGCCGTCGGCGACGATCGCCTCCATGCGCGACTGACCGAAGGCGCCGCGCGTCTGCTTGTTGGAGAGTATCGCCTGCAACTGCACGACCTGGCCGGCGAGCGACTGGATGTTACCTTGCGCGACATCGATGATCGCCAGCCGCTCCTGCAATTTGGCCAGGCTTTCATGCGTCGATTTCGTCTGCTCGGTCATGGTCTGGCCGAGCCGGCCGGTCATGGCATCGAGACGCTGGCCGATCGACTGCGTCAATTCCGCTTGCCGTGCCCCGAACACTTCGGCGATGGCGCCCATGCGGCCCTGCATCTCGGCCTGGCTTTGCAGAATGCCGGCCATTCGCGCCTCGGCGTCGCGGGCATGATCGGCGGCTTCGGCGGCAGCGACTGCGCGCGCTTTGGCCGACCGCCACAGCGCGACAACGAGCGCCACGAACAGGCCGAGAACCAGCAAGGCGCCCAAGGCCAGCGCATGGCCGAGTGTGATCGTGGTGGCGCCAAGCCGGGCGACAGGTTCCGAAAGGATGGTGCTCAGATCATTCATGTGGACAGCATAAACGATTCGCCCTGATCGCACAGATCAAAACGTGAACGAGGTTCGCGCGCAACGGTTGACGCTTTTCGCTGGAGGTCTTAGGTGGAGCGCCATGCCGATCAAGCCGCTCATCATCCTTCCCGATCCCATCCTGCGCCAGGTTTCCAAGCCGGTGGAGCGTGTCGACGCGCCTTTGCGCAATTTAGCCGACGACATGCTGGCGACCATGTATGACGCGCCCGGCATCGGGCTGGCCGCAATCCAGATCGGCGAGCCGCTGCGCATGCTGGTGATCGATCTCGCCAAGGAAGACGAAGAGCCGGCGCCGCACGTCTTCATCAACCCGGAAATCCTGGAGAGCGCCGATACGCGGTCCGTCTACGAGGAAGGCTGCCTGTCGATCCCGGACTATTATGCCGAGGTCGAACGCCCGGCCGCCGTGCGGGTCAAGTATCTCGACCGTGACGGCAAATTGCAGGAGATGGAGGCCGAGGGCCTGATGGCAACCTGCCTGCAGCATGAGATCGATCACCTCAATGGTATCTTGTTCATCGATCACATTTCGAAGCTGAAGCGCGACATGGTGGTGAAGAAATTCAAGAAGCTCGCCAGAGACAAGGCGCCGGGCAAGCTGGTGGGATAGCTCGACTGAGCAGCGCGCGTCGTTCATTTTTGTCCTGCCCTTGGCCAAACCTTCGAATTTCGTTGAGGGCAGGCCTGCAGTTTGATATCATTGATATCAAACTTTTGGAGATATCCATGGGTGATATGCTGATCAGAGATATTCCCGAACCCTTGAAGCGCGAAATCGAACAAGCAGCACGCAAGGGCGGCCAGAGCCTGTCGGGCAAAGCGATCGATCTTTTGCGCAAAGGCATGGTCGCGGAGAAAGAAGCCAAGCCAGAGTCGGGCCTTTCAGCATGGGATGCGATACGCTCGGCATTCGCCGCTGAAAACGCAATTGGCGACGAATTTTCCGAGATAATGGACGAAATCGAAGCGGACAGGAAACGCGACTTCGGTCGTCCAGTCGAGGATTTCGAGTGATCGTCCTCGACACCAACGTCGTTTCCGAAGCCAGCAAGCCTGCGCCCGATTCGAACGTCTCAGCGTGGTTCCGCAAACAGGATCTTCTCGCACTCTATATGTGTGGACCAGTCATCATGGAGCAGTCGTTCGGTGCCGAAAGGTTTTTAAACAGGACGGGGTCGGACCGTTATGTTCGCGTGCGCGATCACCTGGTCACCGAACAGTTTGCCGGTCGTATCGTGGAATTTTCGGGTTCGATCCCTCGACTTGCCGGCAAGTTGCGAGCAGCACGGGAGAGGAATGGCCGCCCAATCAGTCTTTCTGACGCCATGATTGCCGCGATTTGTATCGCCCATGACGCCACGCTAGCCACGCGCAACGTTCGCGACTTCGACGGCCTTGACCTGAAGGTCATAAACCCGTTTGAAGCAGATGCTTGAGCCGGCTCACGGCGCAAGACAGGATATCGGAAGAAAAATGCCGCTTCGCGTCATCTTCATGGGCACGCCGGAGTTTTCGGTGCCGACGTTGCGCGCCATCGCCGAGGCCGGACATGAAGTCGCAGCCGTCTACACCCAGCCGCCGCGCGCCGCCGGACGGCGCGGGCTGGAACTGACGCCGTCGCCGGTGCAGCGCGAAGCGGAGCGGCTGGGCATCGAGGCGCGTACACCGACTTCGCTCAAAGGTGAGGCCGAGCAGGCCGCTTTCCGGGCCTTGCGGGCCGATGTAGCCGTGGTGGTCGCCTACGGCCTGCTGCTGCCGAAGGCGGTTCTGGAGGCGCCCCGGCTTGGCTGCATCAACGGCCATGCCTCGCTTTTGCCGCGCTGGCGGGGGGCTGCACCAATCCAGCGCGCCATCATGTCCGGCGACAGCGAAACCGGCATGATGGTGATGCGCATGGAAGAGGGTCTGGACACCGGTCCGGTCGGATTGGTTGAAAAATGCGCCATCGAGCCCGATATGACAGCCGGCGATCTGCACGATCGATTGATGAGCGTCGGCGCAACCCTGATGGTGGAAGCGCTGGCCCGACTGGAAAGGAACACGCTGACATTTGCCGACCAGGCGGTGGAAGGGGTGACCTACGCCAAGAAAGTCGATAAATCCGAGACGCGCGTGGACTGGACTCGCCCGGCGAGCGAGGTTCACAATCATATTCGTGGCTTGTCGCCCTTTCCCGGCGCCTGGTCGGAGATAGAAATTGGCGGCCGCCCGGAACGGCTGAAACTGCTTCGCTCGACGCTGTCGCAAGGCCTGTCGCTTTCGGGAGATTTGGGCGAGTCGGGAGGAATTCTCGATGACCGGCTGACTGTCGCCTGCGGGGCAGGCGCGATCAGGCTGGTTGAAGTTCAACGGGCGGGCGGAAGGCCTGCTGCCGCGCAGGAGTTCCTGCGCGGGGCCAAGATCGAAAAAGGAATGAAATTCTCATGAGCATGATGTCGATACGCGCGGCGACGCCGCGGGATCGCGAGGCCATTCGCCTCGTCGAAGAGCACGCTTTTGGCCAGCAGGCGGAGGCCGGGCTGGTCGACGCGCTGGTGACCGGCGGCGACGTCGTCGCCGAACTGGTGGCGGAAGAAGACGGCCAGGTGGTCGGCCACATCCTGTTTTCCCGGCTGTTCGTCGAAAGCGGCGGCAAGAACTTCGCGGCCGTGGCGCTGGCGCCGTTGGCGGTGGAGCCTTCGTTCCATGGCAGCGGTATCGGCGGCGCGCTGATCCGCGAGGCGCATATCCGCCTCAAGGACACCGGCGAGACACTGGCCGTGGTGTTGGGCGATCCGGCCTATTACAGCCGTTTCGGCTACAGTCACGCCCGCGCCGAAAAGTTCGAGAGCGAGCATCAAAGCGAGGCTCTGCAGGCATTGGCCTGGGGCGATGCTCCGGAAGCCGGCAAACTGGTCTACGCGTCGGCCTTCGGCTCGGCACTCGCCGCGTAGGCGGCAACAGCCCTAGAGCCGGATGATTTCAGGTCGAATCCACCTGAAATCTGAATCCGTCTCTAATCCAAGAGATCGAGCATGATGTCGTCCGAAAACCGCTTCACACTTTTCGGCGTCTTGCCCTAGCATGCCGCGTTTTCGCCTCGACATCGAATATGACGGCAGCCTGTTTGCCGGCTGGCAGCACCAGGCGGACCAGCCTTCAGTGCAGCAGGCGATCGAGCAGGCGATCGAAAAATTCTGCGGCGAAGCGGTCCGGCTGCGTGCCGCCGGCCGCACCGATGCCGGCGTGCATGCCACCGCCCAGGTTGCACATGTCGACCTCGTCAAGGAATGGCCCAACGACAAGGTGCGCGATGCCGTCAACGCCCATCTGCAGGCGGCCGGCGCGCGCGTCGCCGTGCTCAAGGCAACGGTCGTCTCCGACAGCTTCGACGCGCGCTTCTCGGCCACCGGCCGTCACTACCTCTACCGCATCCTCAACCGACGCGCGCCGGCCGCACTCGACAAGGGCAAGGTCTGGTGGGTGCCGAAACGGCTCGACGCGGGCGCCATGCACGAAGCGGCAAAGGTCCTGCTCGGACGGCATGACTTCACCACCTTCCGCTCGACCCAGTGCCAGGCCAACAGCCCGGTCAGGACGTTGGAGCGGCTCGACGTGAGCAGGCAAGGTGACGTGATCGAGATAAGGGCTTCGGCGCGCTCCTTCCTGCACAATCAGGTGCGTTCGATGGTCGGTTCCCTCAAGCGGGTCGGCGAAGGCAGCTGGACCGCCGCCGATCTGAAAACAGCGCTCGAGGCGCACGACCGCGCCGCCTGCGGCCAGGTGGCGCCGCCCGACGGGCTGTTTCTGGTGGGTGTCGATTATCCTGAGATCGACTATGCAGGATAGGGACTCTCCGGGATAGAGGCCGAAAGGGCTCTGTCTGGGGTACAGTCCGGAAGAGCTCTACCCGGGGACGAACCCGGAAAGGCTCTGGGACCCGACATCATCCGGCACGGCGATGCCGAGCAGCGTCTGCAGGCCGAACAGCACCAACAGCGACGCGAGGAACATACCGACGAAAACGGCGGTGCCAATGGCAGGGCCCTTGCCAATTGTGGCGTTGGTCATTCGCCAGGTCAGCACCATCGACAGGGCAAACAACAACAGCGACACAAGGCTTGAAACCTGGCTCGCTGACGATAGAAAAAGCCGGATCAGCGCCGAGGGCAGCATCAGCCAGGCAGTAATGGCCGAGGCCCAGTTGCTGGCGACGACATAGTGGACGAAGCGGCCGCCAATGCCGGCGCGCGGCGCGACCAGGGCCAGAACGACCAGCGGCAGCACCCAGGAGCCGATGTCGACGGTCGCCAGACGCACCAGCATGCTGAAGCGCCCCGCGAAAGCGTCTGGATCGCCGATCTCGTTGGCGATGCCGACCCAGCCGACGATCAGCGCCGGTGCTGCAACGACAATGGCGAAAAAGGAATTCCAGAAGCCGTCGGCCGACAGGTCGAGCAGGCGCAAGCCATCTGCCTTGCCGAGCATGAGCCGCCAGGCGCCCGTCAGCGAAGCTTGGGTTTCATCAGCCGAAAGCATGCCCTAGCCCTGCCCGAACCAGTCTTCGATGAAGCGTTGATAGATTTGCGTCAGCGTTTCGAGATCGGCAATGGCGACACGCTCGTCGACCATATGCATGGTCTTGCCGACAAGCCCGAACTCGACCACCGGGCAATAGTCCTTGATGAAACGCGCGTCGGACGTGCCGCCGGAAGTCGACAGCGTCGGCTCCTTGCCGACCGTCGACTTGATCGAACCGCGAAGGGTCTCGACCAGTCTGTCATCGCGGGTCAGGAAGACATGGCTCGGCCGGTCGCGCCAGACCAGCTCATAGTCGACCGGCGTCTTCTTGGCCTGCCGGTACTTCTTGCGTCTTGCCGCCTGGTCGAGCCGGTTGTGGATCTCGGCCTGCAGGGTCTCGGCCGTCCAGCTGTCGTTGAAGCGGATGTTGAAGGTCGCGGTCGCCTTGGCCGCGATGACATTGGTGGCCGGATTGCCGACATCGATGGAGGTGATCTCCAGATTGGTCGGCTGGAAATCCCTGGTGCCCTTGTCGAAGTCCGGGTGCATCAAGGCGTCGACCAGGCTCATCAGCCCACGCACCGGATTGTCGGCAAGCTGAGGATAGGCGACATGGCCCTGACGGCCATTGACCGTTATGGCTCCGGACATCGAGCCGCGCCGGCCGATCTTGATCATGTCGCCGAGCGTATCGGGGTTGGTCGGCTCGCCGACAAGGGAGGCATCCCATTTCTCACCCCTGGCAGCCGCCCATTCGAGCAGCTTGACCGTGCCGTTGATGGCCGGCCCTTCCTCGTCGCCGGTGATCAGCAGCGAGACCGACCCTTTCGGGCCGCCCTTGGTCTCGACATGGCGTGCCACGGCGGCGATGAAACAGGCGATGCCGCCCTTCATGTCGACCGCGCCGCGGCCATACATCTCGCCATTGGCAATCTCGGCAGCGAAGGGCGGATGCGTCCAGGCGGCTTCGTCACCGACCGGCACCACGTCGGTATGGCCCGCAAACATCAGGTGCGGGCCGTTGCCGGACCGTCGCGCATAGAGGTTCTCGATATCGGGCGTGCCGTTTTCGGAAAACACTGGCCGGTCGACCAGGAAGCCGAGCGGCTTCAGCATCGTCTCCAGCGCGCCCAACGCGCCGCCCTCAGCGGGCGTCACGGATGCACAGCGGATAAGGGCAGCGAGGTTTTCGGCGGGATCGGTCGGCAGCGTCATGGCAAAAGCGATAGTCGAAAGCGGAAGGCCTGTCACGGCCAGACATGGGGGCCAGCCTCATGGCTGGCGATACCGCCGATATTATGGTTTTCATGTCGTATAGCTGCGACCCGCGCGGGCGACAGGATGGCAGACCGGAAGAACGTCATTGCCGGTGCCGGCAGCATCGGCTGCTATGCCGGCGGCTGCCTGGCGCTCGCCGGGCGCCGGGTGATTCTGCTGGCCCGGCCGCGTATCGATGCGGCGTTGCGGCAGGGCGGATTGCGGGTCACCGATCTTGAAGGTCGCGATCGCTCGATCAAGCCGGAGGCGCTTGCAGTCACCACCGATCCGGCCGCCGCCCTGCCGGAGGCGGATGTGATCCTGGTCACGGTCAAGAGCGGCGCGACGCAGGATATGGCAGGCCTCATCAAGGTCCATGCCCGCCCGGATGCTGTTGTGGTGAGCCTGCAGAATGGCATCGAAAATGCAGAACGGCTGCGCGCCGGGCTTGCCGGGCAAACAGTGCTGGCCGGCATGGTGCCGTTCAATGTCGTGCAGTCCCCGGATGGCGAACAGCCGCTGCGCGTTCACCGCGCCAGCGACGGCAAGGTGATGGTCGAACACGGCAATTCCGGCCTGGTCGACCTGCTCGATGTCGAAGGCTTTGCGGTCGAAGCCCGCGGCGACATGAAGGCCGTGCTGTGGGGCAAGCTGCTGATGAATTTGAACAACGCTCTGGTGGCCCTGTCGGACCTGCCGCTGGTAACCGAATTGGCCGATCGGCGCTGGCGGCTCATCCTGGCCGGTCAGATCGACGAGGCGCTCACGGCGATGAAAGCGTCCGGCATCGAGCCGGCGCGGATTGCCGGCCTGCGGCCGTCCCTGCTGTCGAAGGTGCTCAGGCTGCCCGACTGGCTTTTCAAACTGCTGGCCCGGCGCATGCTGGCGATCGACCCGCAGGCGCGCTCGTCGATGTGGGACGATTTGCAGCGCGGCCGGCCGACGGAAATCGACGACTTGCAGGGCGCCATCCTGCGGCTGGCGGATAAGGCCGGCACGCCGGCTCCGATGATCCAGCGGATCACCGCGCTGGTGCGCGCGGCGGAAGCGGAGCGGGTTGGCTCGCCGGGCCTGTCGCCGGGGCAGATCGCTGCGGGGCCGGCCGGCCGTCGATCAACGTGATCTTCTGCCAGATTTTCCGCGACAGGTTGGACGCCAGGTTCTCGATGTCGTTGACGCCATCGATGACTACACCGTCATTGACCGACTGCGCGAACAGCGCTGCGATCTTGCCGGTGATCGACAGCATTTCGGAGCAATAGTCGAGATAGCGCGCCAGGTCGGCGGCATTGGTGATGCGGGCAGGCGAATGCGTGGTCGGCCTGAAATCGGCCGAAAGAGCTGCCGGATCCTTGGTCAGCTGATGCATGTCGATGACATGGATCAGCGAGCGCAGGCCGTGCAGTTGACGGAACACCTGTTTGCGCTTGATACGCTCCTCGGTTCGGGTCAACGCCAGGAAGCCAAGCACGGCAAGGATCATCATGTTGATCGTGGCTTCGATACCTTGCACCGACTGAACCGCATCGTCGGCCTGGGAGATATGAATGAGCGGCAGAATGGTGCCGACGAACAGGAACACCAGCGCGCCGGCGACGACGGCGGCAATGATGAGCCCGCGCAGCCACCAGATCGGCGCCTCGAGCGCCTTGGCGGCCTTGGCCAAATCGCGCGACAGGGAGACCAGCTCGGCGGCGACGCCACGCAATCCCGCTTCGGGAAAACGGTCGGCGATCCGCTCTTCGAGCCGCTCGGCGGTGTCGACGATCAGTTCCGGATCAAGCGTGCGGTAGCGCATGTCCGATCGGCCCTCAGGATTGTGCCGGCTCGTTGGTGCGCCGGCCATAGCGATTGGGCCCAGGCTGCCCTGGAAACAGGCACAACACAAGGAAGGCGACAATCGAGACCACCGGGACGAACAGGATCAGTGCGGCAATGCCCGGCTTGTCCAAGTCGTGCAGCCGCTTCACCGCCAGCACGATGTTCGACCACAGCGAGGCGATGAAAGCGATAAAGAAGATGAACGACCACATGTTGCTCTCGGGCGAGCCCTCGGGCACCAGCGTGAACCGGTAGAGCGGGAAGGCCTGGATGATGGCAACGAGCAATCCACCAAGGAAATAGGCCGCGCGACTGACGCGGCCCGATGTTTTGAAGAAAAGCCAGGTGAGATCTGATTTGTCAGGCAAGCGGGTCCGGTCCATATTGATTGGCACCCCTGGAGCCTTCGAGGATGCCGAGCTCGACCAGCAGCCAGATGCCGCCGATGATGGGTACGAGGCCGATCAGCGTCCACCAGCCCGACTTGTTGCGGTCGTGCCAGCGTTTGGCATAGAGGGCAATGGCGAAATAGATCGACGCCAGCGCGAACAGGATGCCGATGATGCCGACCTGGGCGCCGCTGGCCGTGGTGAATCGCGTGCCCAGAATCGCGTCGAGGATGAAAGCAACGATGCCGATAACGATGAATACGCCGATGCCGGCCCAGAACTTGCCACGGTTGATGCGGCCATCGAAACTTGTGAGAAGATACTTCCAGTCCATGTCATCCCTCCATGTTGAACCAGCGCGACCGATCGTCGCGCCGGCGGAAGGTGCGCCCGCTTTGCGCAAAGATCAATCGCGCAGCAATTCGTTGATCGAGGTCTTGGACCGGGTCTTGGCATCGACGCGCTTGACGATGACGGCGCAGTAGAGGCTTGGGCCCGGCTCGCCGTTCGGCAACGGCTTGCCAGGCAGCGAGCCGGCGACGACGACGGAATTCGAGGGCACCTCGCCATAGAAAATGTCGCCGGTGGCGCGGTCGACGATCTTCGTCGACTGGCCGATGAAGAC
The DNA here is from genome assembly GCF_040323315.1 of Mesorhizobium sp. M0047. NCBI lineage: Bacteria > Pseudomonadati > Pseudomonadota > Alphaproteobacteria > Hyphomicrobiales > Phyllobacteriaceae > Mesorhizobium > Mesorhizobium sp. M0047. Next base: position 158,702 of record NZ_JAMYUW010000007.1, read on the forward strand.
GCCCATGCCGAGCACCGAGCCTTCGCGCACGATGCAGCCCTCGACCACTTCCGAGCGCGCGCCGATGAAGCAATTGTCCTCGATGATGGTCGGGCCGGCCTGCATCGGCTCCAGCACGCCGCCAATGCCGACACCGCCCGACAGGTGCACGTTCTTGCCTATCTGGGCACAGGAGCCGACCGAGGCCCAGGTGTCGACCATGGTGCCGGTATCGACATAGGCGCCGACATTGACGAAGGACGGCATCAGCACGGCGCCCGGCGCGACATACGCCGAACGGCGCACGATCGATGACGGCACGGCGCGGAATCCCGCCTTCTCGAAATCGACGGCGCTCCAGCCATCGAACTTCGACGGCACCTTGTCCCACCACACCGCCTGGCCCGGGCCGCCCTTGATGATCTCCATCGGATTGAGCCGGAACGACAACAGCACGGCTTTCTTCAGCCACTGGTTGACATGCCATTTGCCGTCGGCCTGCCGCTCGGCGACACGGGCGGTGCCGCGGTCGAGCAGGTCGAGTGCCGACTGGATGGCGTCGCGCGTCTCGCCGCGTGTCATAGTCGAAATCGTGTCGCGTTCCTCGAAGGCCTTCTCAATGGTCTTTTCGAGGCTCGCCAGATCTGGCTTCGACATGAATTCGCTCCATTACCAAGCTGTTAAGGGGCTGCGCCTTAACCTGTTTTGAAAGTCGCGCGGACCGCTGGCAGGCTTTGCCTTCCTGGGTCTTTGCATGTAGCAGGTTCTTGTCGCAAAACCGTCGGACACTTTTGCGGAACCTGCTTATGTTAAGGCTCAATGAGGGTCAATCGCGGCTGCGCCATGGGACGGCGCAACTGAAGAATTTGGACGGGTAGCGCAATTATGACTCCTATGGAAAAGGCGGGGTGGACGCCGCTGCCGCATTCGGACGAGGATCTGGAGCGATCGAAGAGTGTGCCGGACACGCCGCAGACGCGTGCCGAGACCTATCGGCTGGCCTGGAACGATCCCGACTTCATGACGCGTCGCGAATTGCGCGCGGTCAGGCTGCAGCTCGAACTCTTGAAGCCTGAGATGATCCTGGCCGAACGCGGCATCCGTTCGACGGTCATCCTGTTTGGTGGCGCACGCCTGCCCGAGCCCGGCGGCGAGGCCTGGGCGGCCAAGAACGAAACGCAGAAGAAGAACCTCGAGAAAAACAGCAAATACTACGAGGAGGCGCGCAAATTCGCCCGCCTCTGCTCGCAGCAGTCGGCCACGTCATACTACCGCGAATATGTCGTGGTGACCGGTGGCGGACCCGGCGTGATGGAAGCGGGAAACCGCGGCGCCGACGATGTCGGCGCGCCGTCGATCGGCCTCAACATCGTCCTGCCGCACGAGCAGGCACCGAACAGCTATGTGACGCCGGAGCTCTGCTTCAACTTCCACTATTTCGCCATCCGCAAGATGCATTTCGTCATGCGCGCCAAGGCCGTCGCGGTGTTTCCCGGCGGCTTCGGAACAATGGACGAGTTCTTCGAGACGCTGACCCTGATCCAGACCGGGCGCATGGAGCGCGTGCCGGTGATCCTGTTCGGCAAATCCTTCTGGAAACGGGCGATCGATCTCGATTTCCTCGCCGAGCAGGGCACGATCAGCCCCGGCGACCAGGATATCATCGATTTCGTCGACACCGCCGACGAGGCCTGGGGGATCATCAGCCGCTTCTACAGTCTGTGAACCAGGCGGGCAGGACGGCTCAGGCCGTTACCTCGACTATCGCCGTCAGGAAGCTGGCAAGGTTGTCGGTGACGAAATCGACGTCATCCTCGTTGGCCGGATCGCGCTCCCAGATCTCGGAAAAGGTCGGTTCGAAATTGCGCGGCACGACAAGCACCGTGGTCATGCCCAGCGACTTCGGCACCGAAAGGTTGCGGGCAAGGTCTTCGAACATCACTGCATTGTGGCCAATAACGGAGTGGAGTTCGGCGAACTTCTCATAGGTCTGGCGCGCCGGCTTGGGATTGAGCCCTGCGGCGACGATATCGAAGATAGCGTCGAAATGTTCGAGAATGCCGAGCTGGCGCGCGGTGCGTTCGGCATGCCTGCGGTCGCCATTGGTGAAGATGAACTTGCGGCCCGGAAGCTGGCGGATGGCCGTGCCGAGGACGGGATCGGGCACCAGCCATGAGTAATCGATGTCATGGACCTTCTCGAGGAAATCGTCGGGGTCGATGCCGTGGCGTGTCATCAGCCCGTTCAGCGTCGTGCCATATTCGCGGTAGAGCTCCTTTTGCAATTTGCGCGCGTCGTCGCGCGGCAGCGCCAGGAGTTCGCCGACATAAGCGGTCATCTTGACGTCGATCTGAGAGAACAGATTCGAATGATGCGGATAGAGCGTGTTGTCGAGGTCGAACACCCAATCGGTGACATGGGCGAAGCGGGCGGGGTCAGGGAGCGTGGTCATCTGCTCCTTATGGCATGAAACGGGCGGCCTGAAAGAGACTTTATCCACAACTTCTACTCGCTATGATTGCAGAAATGACCTCACCGTTCAAATTTTAGTCATCCGGGAAAGGTGCCCTTCAGGGCTTGCTGGCACAGAGACAGTCTTGTGGGAGCAAGCGATGAACAGCATAATTCTGAGATCCGCCGCCGTCGCTTTCGCGTCTGTCGCGGCATCGCTCGTTTTGACGCTGATCATCGTTCCGGCGATGGGATTCCCGGTCAACCGCACGATCTGGCTGACCTCTACGCTCTGTCCACTGGTGCTGACATGGGCCGCCAGCGCAAGCACTTTCTGGCAAAGCGACAGGCTGAAAAACGCGCATCGCGACCTCGCTCGCGCGCATGCCCAGCTCGCCGCCGCGCATCGCCGCCTGGCGGAAAAGGCAAGCCGCGACGACATGACCGGCATGCTGAACCGGGAAAGCTTCTTTGCCGCGCTTGAAGGTTCGCGCCGCAAGTCCGATCGCGGCGCGCTGCTGATCATCGACGCTGACCACTTCAAGAGGATCAACGACAATTTTGGCCACCTGACCGGCGATGACGCGCTGCGTTTGATCGCCAGCGCGATTCAGCGCGGCGTGCGCAGCGGCGATGTGCTCGGCCGCATCGGCGGCGAGGAGTTCGGCGCCTTCCTGACCGGCGCCACCGAGCAGGAGGCCAAGCGCGTCGCCGAGCGCATTCGCCGCGAAGTCGAGCTGATCCGCTTCCGGCCCGTCGACGAGCGGACCATTCCACTCACCGTCAGCATCGGCGGCACCGTCTGCGGCGAAGATATGAGCGTATCGGACCTGATGCGCGCCGCCGACCGGCGCCTCTACCAGGCCAAGCATCAGGGCCGCAACCTGACGATCCTCGGCACGGACATTTCCGAAGCGGCCTGATCAAGCCGACGATGCGGGCGCCGATGATGGCGCCGGCAGATGCAGGGCATGGCTCAAAAGCCGTAGACGGCGATGCGCACCAGCACGGCGGCTGCGGCCAGCGAGACGAGGCCGACTAAGGCGTCAGACTGTCGCCGGGTCGAGTGCCGGCTGGCCCTTGCGGCGGGCGACTATCGCCTCGAAGTCGGCGGTCCGGAAGGCATCGCGCAAGGCGTCAAACGACGGCAGCACGAAATAGACGCGCTGGAACTTGTCGATCTCGTAGCCGGTCCGCATCACCGTCTCGAGGTCGAAAGGCGCGTGGTGGGCATCCTTGCCGTCGACGGCGAACTGCAATTCCGTAAACGAGGACATCAGGCCGGCGCCAAAGGCCTTCAGCGGCTGGCCGGCCTCCTGCATCAGGCCGTATTCAACCGTGTACCAGTAGAGCCTCGTGATCATCTCGTCGCCGCCCAGCGCAATGATGTCGCCGGCCTTGCGGCCATACATCTGCATGAAATCGGCAAACACCGGCTGCGACAACACCGGGACGTGGCCGAAGAAGTCATGGAACATGTCCGGCTCGACGATGTAGTCGAGCTCCTGCCTGGTCCGTAGCCAGTTGGTGACGGGGAATCGGCGATTGGCGAGATGGTCGAAGAAGGGAGCCGCAGGAATGAGACCCGGCACGGCAACGATCTCCCAGCCGGTCAGCTTGCGCAGCTTGGCGCTGACCTCGTCGAAATCGGGGATGCGGTCGAGCAGGCCGAGCTTCTCGACGCCGTGTAGATAGGAGTGGTGGGCGAGCTTGCGCGTCAGTTCGGTCTGGCGGTCGCACAGCGTGCGCCACACTGCCTGCTCTTCGGCGCTGTAGTCGTAACCCTGCGCCACGGTGAAATCGGCACGGCAGACCGAATAGTCGCCGCGCAACCCTTGCGCCGCGCAATCGCGGGCGTATTCCGCAACTGTCATCGTCGTCATGACTTTTCTCCTCGCAGATCATGGATGGCTGACGTGTTGAGAGGATAACCGGATTTGTCGAGGCAAATCGGTTTTGATGATGGCTCAAAGACAGAATTCGAGGTAAGATTTACCCAGAAGCCGTTTTGGAGGAGTGAAGATGCCTCAATTCGATGATTTCGAGATCAGGATGCTCGATGTCCTGCAGCGCGACGGGCGTAAGCCTGTCTCCGAGCTGGCACAAGAGATCGGCCTGTCGACGACGCCTTGCGCACGGCGTTTCGAGGCGCTGCAGGAGACTGGTATCATCAAGGGTTTTGCTGCGGTGATCAGCCGCCGCGCGGTCGGGCTAATGGTCGAGGTGTTCATCCAGGTGCGCCTTGTCAGCCACAGCGACGGCTCGCCCGAAAGTTTCATCGCCGCGGTCCAGCGCATGGACGAGGTGTCTGCGTGCTGGACAATGACCGGCGACCACGATTTCCTGCTGCATGTCATGGTGCCATCGGTCGACGAGCTCAACGCCTTCGTCATGCACCGGCTGATGCGGCTCGACGGCGTGCGCGACGTTCATACCCAACTCGTGCTGCAGAACATCAAGGGGCCTGGCCACGTGCCGCTCGCCCACCTGAGGCGCTGACAATGCCTGCCTTCAGTATTCCTGCGGGAAAGCTGCACGCAAACTGCTGAAGCGGGCCAAGCCCGTGTCCACATCGCCGGCCAGCTTGCGCGGACCAACAGCCGGAGGTCCGCCATGAACATCGTCCTGATCAATCCGCCGCACGCTGCCATCGGCAGTCGCGTGCCCGACGACCACCTGCCGCCGCTCGGCCTTTTGGCACTCGGCGGACCGCTGATCGATGCCGGTCATGCGGTGCGCCTCGTCGACGCCGAATTCGGGCCGATGCCGCTCGACAGCGTTGTGCGCAATGCACTGGAAGACCATCCAGACTTCGTCCTGATCGGCCATTCCGGCTCGACCTCGGCGCACCCGACCGCCCTGCTCCTCGCCAAGATGATCAAGCAGCGCGAGCCGGCGACCATCATCATCTATGGCGGCGTTTTTCCAACCTATCACTGGCGTGACATACTGGCTGAAACGGACGTCTTCGACTTCGTCGTGCGCGGCGAGGGCGAGGCGACCGTCGTGGCGCTGGTCGAGGCGCTTGAAATGCACCAGCCGCCCGGGAGCGTGGCCGGCATCGCCTATCGCGACGATCTGCGCCGTCCCTTCGCCACGCAGCCGGCCATGACCATCGCAGAACTCGACGCCTACCGTGTCGGCTGGGAGCTGATCGATCACGGGCGCTACAGCTATTGGGGCGGCAAGCGTGCCGTGGTCATGCAGTTTTCGCGCGGCTGCCCGCATCTGTGCAACTATTGCGGCCAGCGCGGCTTCTGGACCCGCTGGCAGCATCGCGACCCGGTTAAATTCGCCCAAGAAATAGCATGGTTGCACCGCGAGCACGGCGTTGAACTGATCAATCTCGCCGACGAGAACCCGACGGTTTCGAAGAAGGCCTGGCGCGCCTTTCTCGATGCCCTGATTATCGCGAATGTGCCGGTGCTGATCGTCGGTTCGACCCGCGCCGACGACATCGTGCGCGACGCCGACATCCTGCACCTCTATCGCAAGGCGGGTGTCATCCGCTGGCTGCTCGGCATGGAAAACACCGACGAGCAGACGCTTCAATTGATCCGCAAGGGCGGCAGCACCTCATCCGACCGCGAGGCGATAAGGCTGCTGCGCCTCAACGGCATACTGTCGATGGCGACCTGGGTAGCCGGCTTCGAAGATGAGGGATTTCGCGACCTGTGGCGCGGCTTTCGCCAGTTGATCGCCTACGACCCGGACCAGATCCAGGCGCTTTATGTGACGCCGCATCGCTGGACGCCGTTCTTCAGGATCGCCCGGGGCCGCAAGGTGATCCAGAAGGATGCCCGGCTGTGGGACTACAAGCACCAGGTGCTGCAGATGACGCGGCTGAAGCCGTGGATGCTGTTCTTCAGCGTCAAGCTGATCGAGCTGGCGGTGCAGTCGCGGCCGAAGGCGCTGGCGCGGATCCTGTTCCATAGGGATCCCGAGCAGCGGCACTCGATGCGCTGGTATACCCAGATGGGCCGGCGCGTCTGGTTCCGCGAGGTCTGGGGTTTTCTGGTCCGCGACATCAGGGTGAAGGACGGCCCGACGCTTGCCGAATTCTGGGGCGCGCCCCAGGACACGGAAGAGGAGTCCATGGTTGTCCAACGCCTAAAGCGAAAGCTGACGTCGCCCGAGATTACGATTTCACCCCGCGCGTGACAGCTCTGGCAATCTCCTAAAAACCTGCGCGACGTATTCGCATTGACATACGCGCCGTATGTTCCCACATCCGACATACGGGGCGTATGTCAACAGCCGTCCCGGATGTTGGAGTGCAGCCAAAGCCCTGAAGCCCTGCGGATAGCTCTCGCCTTCTCGGCGAAGCCACGTCGCGATCATCAGGAGGTCGGACCTGCCTTATCTAGATGGAGTGAAACTATGACCAAACGCGACGCGATCTTTCCGGCCGGCCGGCAGGCTCTCTACGAGATCAACCGTTATTCGGCGGCGATCCGTTCAGGCGACCTTCTGTTTGTCTCCGGCCAGGTCGGCAGCCGCGAGGACGGGTCGCCCGAGCCGGTCTTCGAAAAGCAGGTGCAGCTGGCCTTCGACAATCTCGCGGCGGTGCTGAAGGCGGCCGGTGGCACGTTCGACGACATCGTTGACGTGACTACGTTCCATACCGATCCGGCCGCGCAGTGGAAGGTGATCGACGCCGTTCGAAAGAAGGTATTCGGCGAACCGCCTTACACGAACTGGACCGCGGTGGGCGTGAACTGGCTGGCGGGCTTCGACTTCGAGATAAAGGTCATTGCGCGCCTTCCTCAGGGCGCCTGATCGATCAGCGGCAGACGATCAACAAATCGGCCGCCGCTCAGGGCACGATCAGCGTGCCGGCGCCGTGTTCGGTGAACAGCTCGAGCAGCACCGAATGCGGCGTTTTGCCGTTGAGGATGACGACGCCTTCGACGCCGCGCTCGATCGCTTCGATGCAGGTTTCGACCTTGGGGATCATCCCGCCCGAGACCGTGCCGTCCTTGATCAGCGCCTTGGCCTCGGCCACTGTCAACTCGTCGATCAGGTTTTTGTCCTTGTCGAGCACGCCCGGCACATCGGTGAGGAACAGCAGGCGTGTCGCCTGGCAGGCTCCGGCAATGGCGCCGGCGAAAGTATCGGCATTGATGTTGTAGGTGTGGCCGTCGCGGCCGGGCGCCACCGGCGCCAGCACCGGGATCATTTCGGAGCGCGCCAGAAGATCGAGCAAGGTGCGGTCGACCTCGACCGGCTCGCCGACAAAGCCGAGATCGAGCACGCGCTCGATATTGGAGTCAGGGTCGATCATCGTCTTGCGGGCCTTTTCGGCGAAGACCATGTTGCCGTCCTTGCCGCACAGACCGATCGCCCATTCGCCCTCGGCGTTGATCAGGGCGACGATCTCCTTGTTGATCGAACCGGCCAATACCATCTCGACGATCTCGACCGTCTTCTGGTCGGTGACGCGCAGGCCGCCCTCGAACTTGGATTCGATGCCCATCTTGGCCAGCATGGCGCCGATCTGCGGACCGCCGCCATGGACGACGATCGGGTTGACGCCGGATTGTTTCAGCAACGCGATATCGCGGGCGAACGCCTTGCCGAGTTCGATATTGCCCATGGCGTGGCCGCCATATTTCACCACGACCGTCTTGTTCTCGTAGCGCTGCATGTAGGGCAGCGCCCGCGACAGCAGGGCTGCCTGCATTTCGGCGGTGGCGGCGATGTCCGTCATCGGCTTGGTTCCCTGGAGATCGGTAAAGACGGCGGCGTCTTAGCGGGAATTGGCTCCACCCGCAAATGGCTTTGCTGTCATATTCCAGCGCCTCACGACGTCGTCATCATGACGGCACCTTTAGCGGTGCCCTGCGGCCCAGCCAGCCCGAGATCTTTTCCATCTGCGCGGCGAGCGACAGCAGCGTCTCCTCGTCGCCCGGGCGGCCCGCCGCCTGGATGCCGAGCGGCAGGCCGGCATCGGTGACATGGACCGGCAGTGCGATGGACGGCTGGCCGCTGACATTCTGGATCGCCGGCCAATGGGTGAACCAGAGGCTCTTGTCCATCAGCTGGCCGAAGAACGGTTTCAGCTTCAGCAAGGGCGTCAGGTGAAGCTTGTCGAGCAGGTTCTCAATGAACTCGTCTGTGCCTTTCGGATCCATGGCGCCGCAGGCGAGCGGCGGATGGGCAATGATCGGCATCAGCACAGCGTCATACCGAGCAGTCTCGGCGATCAGCTGCCGCGAGGCGGCATGCAGCCGCTGCAGGTCGGCATAGGTCTCGCCGGCCGACAGCATCTCGCCCAACCTGCCGAGCACCCGGGTGGCCCGCTCGACATCGCCCATAACGGAACGGCCTACACGCAGCGCCTCCGCCCGCATCGTGCCGGCGACGGCCGAGGCAACCGTCCTGCAGAAGCCAGCGAGGAAATCGCGCCCTATGAATGGCAGGTCGATCTCCTCGACGGTGTGTCCGCCCTCGCGGGCAAGCGCCACCGCCGTGTCGAGCGCCTTGAGCGTCTCATCCGAGATCGGCAGGCCAAGCGGCGATTTGCGGTACACGGCCAGCCTGAGCTTGCCGGGATCGCGTGCGGCGGCCGCCGTGAACGTGCCTTTCGGCGGCGGCGCGGCATAGGGCGACAAAAGGTCGGGACCGTGGGTGAGATCAAGCAGCAACGCGCAATCGCGCACCGAACGGGTGAGTGCATGGTCGACCACCATGCCGTACCAGCTTTCGCTCACCAGGGGCGTCAGCGGTGTGCGGCCGCGCGACGTCTTCAGGCCGACAAGCCCGGTGCAGGCGGCGGGCACGCGGATCGAGCCGCCGCCATCCGAGGCGTGCGCCACCGGCACGACACCTGCGGCGACCAGTGCCGCCGCACCACCCGACGAGCCACCGCTGGTATGGCCGGTGTTCCACGGATTGCAGGTGATGCCAAAGGCTTTGGACTCGGTCATCAGCCGCAGCCCGTGTTCCGGCGACGTCGAGGTGACGATCGGAATGAGCCCGGCGGCAAGATAGCGGTCGGTGAGCGCCGAATCGACGTCGGCCAGCCATGCCGGAATGCGGCTGCCGCCATGCGTCGACACGCCCTTGATGGCTATGCCGAGATCCTTGATGGCGAACGGGACGCCGGCCAGCGGCAGCGAGCGGTCGACGATCCTGGCGCGGGCGCGGGCGGCATCATAGAGCGACACGGCCGTGGCGTTGATGTCGCGACGGGTGGCCTCGGCGCGGGCAATCGCGGCCTCGGTCAGCTCGATGGGCGAGACCTCCCCCTTGCGAATCAGATCGGCGAGGCCGGTTGCGTCTTGCGACCATAGTATCTGTTCAACCGACATGCGCGCTCCCCGTCCCTATAGCAAGCTAGGCAGTGGCGGCTACATTGGCAATCGACGGGCGGAGCCGGGCTGGCGACACGCAAAGCTAGGGCGTGCACAAGGTTTTCCGCCGTTGCAAATATATCGCAATCGCCTAATTTGCCTGCGATGACGCCGCAGGACATCACCAAGCTGATCGTCCGGACTTCGATGAAGGATCGGGCCGCGTTCGATCTGCTCTACCGGCAGACCAGCGCGAAACTTTTCGGCGTTTGTCTTCGTGTATTGAACGATCGGGGAGATGCGGAAGAAGCTCTACAGGAAGTCTTCGTCAAGATATGGACGAAGGCGGACCGTTTTGCCGTCTCCGACCTGAGCCCGATCTCCTGGTTGGTGGCGATCGCGCGCAATCATGCGATCGATCGCATCAGGGCGCGGCGCAAGCCTGCTGCCGACATCGATGCCGCACTCGACGTGGCCGATCCGGCGCCGGGGCCTGAAGCGATGGTGGTGGCGGGCGACGAATCCGAACGCATCCACCATTGCCTCGATGAATTGGAGAAGGACCGGGCGGCGGCCGTCCGGGGTGCTTATCTCAAGGGCGAAAGCTATGCCGAACTGGCGGAGCGCCACGGCGTGCCGCTGAACACGATGCGTACCTGGCTGCGCCGCAGCCTGCTGAAACTCAGAGAATGTCTGGAAAGATGACGCTGGCAGAAGACACAGGACCGGAACGTGGAGGCGACGACCTGCTCGCCGCCGAATACGTTCTCGGCGTGCTGGCTGCCGACGAACGCCGGATCGCGTCTCGCCGCATCGAAGCCGAGACCGACTTCGCCCGCCTTGTCGACGGCTGGGAGGTCAATTTTTCGCCGCTGGCTGCCGCCTATCAGGACATCGAGCCGCCGACTTCGGTCAAGCCGGCGATCGACCGCAGGCTGTTTGCGTCCGCCGGGGCCGTTACCGCACCCGCTCAACCGCGCGGATTGTGGTCCAGCCTGGCCTTCTGGCGCGGCCTCGCCGCGGCAGCGGTCGCCGCACTGGTGATCTACATCGCCGTGCCCATCCTTAACCCGCCGGTCGAGCAACCGCAGGCGCGCCTCGTCGCCTCGCTGGCCGCCGAAGGCAGCGACGTCAAATATCTCGCCGTCTACGACGCCGCGCATCACGAGGTCGGCCTGTCGCACGTCTCCGGTGAGCGCGCCGCCGGCAAGGACTTCGAGCTGTGGATGATCGAAGGCAAGAACCCGCCGGTGTCGATGGGCGTCATTCCGGCAGGTGCTACGGCGCGCATCATCGTCTCGCCGGCGGCCCGGCAGAAGCTCGCCCAGGGCGCGGTGCTGGCCGTCAGCCTCGAGCCGTCAGGCGGTTCGCCGACCGGCCAGCCAACCGGACCGGTGGTCGCCGCGGGCGATCTGAAGAGCATCTGACCGGCTCTTGCGTCTGCAAACTCAAAATAGATTACCTGAAGTCTATCATTCGCTGCACACGCCTCAGTGAGCATGTTCGTGGGCACACCCGGCGGCATTCGAAAATGTATCTGACCTGGTAGATAATTTAAAAAATCACAATATTCCTGAAACTAGCGCATTTTTGTCCCGTATCTCCTCTCGTCCCAAAGATGGGAAGTGGAAAATCCAAGGAGTATTATATCATGCGCAGATTCGCCACCCTTTTGCTCGCCGGTACCATCGCCGTCTCCGCCCTTGCCACCTCCGCCTATGCCAAAAACCCGACGGTCGGCGGCGCCCCAATGTATGCCAACAAGAACATCATCGAAAACGCCGTCAACTCGAAGGACCACACGACGCTGGTCGCCGCCGTGAAGGCCGCCGGCCTGGTCGAGACGCTGCAGGGCGCCGGTCCGTTCACGGTGTTCGCGCCGACCAACAAAGCCTTTGCGGCACTGCCGGCCGGCACGGTCGAGACGCTGCTCAAGCCCGAGAACAAGGACAAGCTCACCAAAATTCTGACCTGCCATGTCGTCGGTGCCAAGGCGATGCGGGCGGACGTTGCCTCGATGGCCAAGGCCGATGGCGGCACCCACAAGGTCAAGACTGTTGGCGGCTGCGAGCTGTCGCTCAAGGCCGAAGGCGGCAAGGTCACCGTCACCGACGAGAACGGCAATGTCGCCCATGTGACGATCGCCGATGTCGAACAGTCCAACGGCGTCATTCACGTCATCGACAAGGTTCTTTTGCCCAAGATGTAACTTCTTTTGTCGAAGATGTAACAGGGGGCTTGCTGCCGGCGAACTGGCTGCAAGAGCCCTCCGTCGATTGCATGATCCCGCTCCCGAGATCCGCAATCGACCCGCGCACTCCGCGGCGTCCACATCCAGATGTGGAACGGCGCGGGGTGTTCGGTCGAGGGCCACCGTCACCGGCTTTTGATTTCCGCGCGGCGGTATAGTTTGGCAAAGAGACAATAGGAGGAACTGGTCATGAACCGTCGCGACTTTCTTTGGAGCGGTGCCGCCGCCATTGGCGTCGCCGGGGGCGCGGCGACAGTGCTGCGCATGAGCAGCCCGCAGGCGGCGCAGGCCGCCGAGAAGTTCGAAGTCACCAAGACCGACGCCGAATGGAAAGCCATCCTGTCGCCGGCTGCCTTCGACGTGCTGCGCAAGGGAGGCACGGAGTATCCCGGTACGAGCCCGCTGCTCAACGAACACCGCAAGGGCATCTTTGCCTGCGCCGGCTGCGACCTGCCGGTCTACCCGTCGGAGACGAAGTTTGATTCCGGCACCGGCTGGCCGAGCTTCTGGCAAGAGATCCCCAATGGCATCGGCAAAACCGTGGACAGGTCGCTCGGCATGACCCGCACCGAGGTGCATTGCCGCCGTTGCGGCGGCCATCTTGGCCACGTCTTCGACGATGGCCCGGCGCCGACCGGCCTGCGCCACTGCATCAACGGCGTAGCGCTGAGCTTCAAGCCCGCGACCGCCTGACAAGTTCCAAACTGGAAACGAAAAACTCCGGGCTTGGCAGCCCGGAGTTTTTTGCGCGGTCACAGCTTTTCGGGCGTGGACTGGAGGAGCTTCCCGAAACGCTGCCCACGTATCTTTGTCGCAATTCCTGACGGAAAACCGCCTTTTACTATTCCTGGACTTGCTCCGGAATCAGTGCCCGCCACCGCCGCCGCCGGCGGGGACCGGCTTGCGGATCAGCATGGTGAACAGCCCGAGCGTCGCAAACAGCACCGTCAGCATGAAGAACACGTCCATGAAGGACAGCAGCGACGCCTGCTGATGGACCATGCCCGACAGCTTGGAGATCGCGGCATTTGTCGCGTTCAGGCCGGGGGTCTGCTCGAAATTGAGCGTCATGTTCTGCAGCTTGGACTGCGCGGCTTCACTGCCCCATTGCACATGCTCGGAAAGCCTTGCGAAGTGGAAGGCATTGCGGTCGATCAGCACCGTGTTGATCAGGGCGAGGCCGACGGCGCCACCAAGGTTGCGGGTGAGATTGAACAGGCCGGACGCATTCTTCAACCGCTCCGGCGGCAGCGTGCCGAGCGCTATGTTGTTGATCGGCACCATGCACAGCATCATCGAACAGCCCCGCAGGATCTGCGGGATGAGCAGCTCGTAGAAATCCCAATCGGCGGTCAGATGCGTCATCCACCAAGTGCCGGTGGCGAAGCCGAAAAAGCCGATCATCATCATTAGCCGCGGGTCGATCTTGTTCGACAGGATGCCCGAGATCGGTGCGGTGAAGAACATCGCCAGTCCGCTGACGAACAGCGCCTCGCCGATCATCATCGAATCATAGCCGCGGATGCGCCCGAGAAACACCGGGTAGAGATAGGTCAGGCCGTAGAGGCCGATGCCGATGACGAAGGAAAACAGCGAGCCGAAGGCGAAATTGATATTGGTGAAGGCCTTCAGGTCGACGATCGGCTCTTCGGCCGTGAACACGCGCCAGAAGAACAGCACCCCGCCAATGGTCATGACAATGGCGCAGATGAAGACGCCCTGGTCCTGCAGCCAGTCGTTGTTGGGTCCTTCCTCAAGCACATATTCCATGCAGCCCAGGAAGGCCGCCATGCCGGCGAGACCCCACCAGTCGAACTTGCTGAACAGCTTGAGATTGGGCTTGTCGAAGTCGATCAGCGTCCAGGCCGCCGTCGTCACCAGGATGCCGGGCACGACATTGACCAGGAACAGCCAATGCCAGGACATTGCATGGCTGATATAGCCGCCGACCGTCGGGCCGATGGTCGGCGCCAACGTTGCCACCAGGCCGATCATCGGCGACACCACGGCGCGGCGCGACGGCGGGAAGATGGTGAAGGCGGCAGCGAAGACGCTCGGGATCATGCCGCCGCCGATGAAGCCCTGGACGGCGCGGTAGACGATCATCTGGTCGATGTTGGTGGCGGTCGCGGCAAGGGCGCTGGCAGCGGTAAAGCCCGCCGCCGAAATCGTGAACAGCACGCGCGTCGACAGCATCCGGCTGAGGAAGCCCGACAGCGGGATCATCACCACCTCGGCGATCAGATAGGCGGTCTGCACCCACGGGATTTCATCGGAACTGGCGCTCAGGCCGGCCTGGATCTCGGCCAGCGAGGCGGAGACGATCTGGATATCCAGGATGGCCATGAACATGCCGAACACCATCGCCAGGAAAGCGATGACGCGCCGTGTCGAGATGGTGTCGGGCACAGCCGGCCTTGCCGGCGGCGCTCCTGCTGTCAGGGTTGCGGTTGCCATGGCATTGCTCCCCGGCGGCCGCTCAGTTCGACGCGGCGGCCGACGCCGACGCGGCGGGGGCGGTGCGGCTGTCGACGGCGACGACGACGCTGAGGCCGGCGCGCAGCTTGCCGCTCTTCAGCGCGTCGGCGGGTACGTCGATGCGGACCGGAACGCGCTGCACGACCTTGGTGAAGTTGCCGGTGGCGTTTTCGGGCGGCAGCAGCGAGAACACGGCACCGGAAGCCGGCGCGAGCGACGAGACGGTTCCCTCGAAGTCCTGGCCGTCGGTCGCATCGACCGAGATCTTGACCTTCTCACCGGGCACCAGCCGGGCAAGCTGCGTCTCCTTGAAGTTGGCGACGATGTAGAGCTTGTCCATCGGCACGATGACGGCAAGCTTCTGGCCGGGGCTGACGAGATCGCCCTGCTCCACGGAACGGTTGCCGACGACACCGTCGTAAGGCGCCTTGAGTACGGTGAAGGAAAGATCCCGCAGGGCCTTGTCGTGGCTGAGCTGCAAGGATGCGAGCGTGCTTGCCGATTCGGCGCGCTGCGCCTGCAGCACGCCGATATTGGCCTGCGCCGCGGCGATCTGCGCGTCGGCGCCGACAAGGGCTGCGTCGGCCTGCTGGACTGCCGTCTGGGCGTCGTCCAGTTGCGCCTGCGTGCCGACATGCGTCTTGAGCAGCTGCGAGGCGCGCGCCGCGACTTTGGCCGCATTGTCGGCAGAGGCACGGTCGGCGACCTTCTGCGCCTGGGCCTGCTGCAACGAGGCGCGCGCCGCTTCGGTCTGGGCGTCGATACGGTCGAGCGTCTTGCTCAACGTGGCCATCTGCGCCTCGGCCTGGGCGACAGCTATTTTATAGTCGCCATCATCAACGACGAGCAGTGGGTCGCCGGCCTTGACCAGCTGGTTCTCGCCGACCTTGACCTGATCGACATAGCCGGAAATCTTGGGCGATATGAACGCCATATCGGCCTGTACATAGGCATCGTCCGTCGAGATCATGAAGCGGCCCATGGTCCAATAGTCGTAACCGTACCAGGCGCCGGCACCCAGCAAGGCAACGCCGATGACGGGCAGCAGAAAGGAGCGCACCGAGCGCTTCTTCTTGGCCGGAGCCTCTGTCGGCGGCGGCGATACCGCGGGCTGGACTGGTATTTCAGGTGCTTCCGTCGCCGGCGCGACCTTGGCGTTGGGGAAGGGACGGACTTCGGCTGATGTTGGCGCGTTCGAGGACATGACATCTCTCTAATGTAATAGTACTGAACCGTTCGGTTCGATCCGGACGTTGACATAGCGCGTAAAGAGGACCATATCAAGTGCAATCGAACCGGATGGTTCGAATTATTTTCGAGGTGTGACCTTTATGGCCGAGACTCTGCCCAACGTCGAAACCGACCAGTGTGGCGATTTGCTGGACAGCTTGCGCCGTGGTCGCCCGGCGGCAGGGCAGGACCCGGTCAAGCGTAGCCAGATCATCGATGGCGCCCGGCGTGTCTTCATAGACAAGGGCTTCGAAGCTGCGTCGATGAACGACATCACCCGCGAGGCCGGTGTCTCCAAGGGCACGATCTATGTCTACTTCGCCAACAAGGAAGAGCTGTTCGAAGCGCTGATCGAGGAAGAGCGCGGCAGCATCTTCAAGAACATGTACGACATGCTGGAGAAATCCGACGACCTTCGCCAGACACTGGTGAAGTTCGGCAAGGTGCTGGCGCTCAAGATCACATCAGCCAAGGTCATCCAGGCACAGCGTACGGTGATCGGCGCATCCGACCGGATTCCCGACATGGGCGCGCGTTTTTACGAACGTGGACCCAAGCGCGGTCACGACAAGGTCGTGGCCTTTCTCAATGCTGCCATCGAGCGCGGCCTGTTGCGGATCGATGATGTCGATCTCGCCGCCTATCAGTTCACTGAACTGTGCTTGGCCAGTCTGTTCCGCCAGTGCATCTTCGCCTACCGAACCAAGGCCCCGTCGCAGGACGAGATCGACCACATCGTCACGTCAGGCGTCAGCATGTTCCTGAAGGCTTACGGCACCGAAAGGCTCGTGGCGGAAGAAAGCCATCAGACGATTGCCATCGAGGCCAAGCCTTAGCATTTTTGTTTCCGCGCAATTCCTAAGGGAAGGCGCTATGCGCTTTGGGAATTGTTCTATCCGCCATTGGCCGCAAGCACTATCGCGGCCTGCAATTCCTGCAGGCCCTCGGCCTTTTCCGAAGATGTCGCCAGAACGAACGGAAACGCTGCCGGCCGCTTCTTGATCTTTGCCAGCGTCTCCTCGATCAGCCGCGGCACGCCGGCAGCCTTGATCTTGTCGGTCTTGGTCAGCACGATCTGATAGGACACGGCCGCCTTGTCGAGCAGCGACAGCACTTCATCGTCCTTGGCCTTGATGCCGTGTCGGGCGTCGATCAGCACATAGACCCGCTTCAGCGTGACGCGGCCCTTGAGATAGTCGAAGACCAGCTTGGTCCACTCGTCTACCTTCTCCTTCGGTGCCGTGGCGTAGCCGTAACCCGGCATGTCGACAAGCGCCAAGGGCGGCAGGTCTGCGCCCTCGCCCGAAAAACCGTCCGGCACGAAATAGTTGAGCTCCTGCGTGCGTCCCGGCGTGTTGGAGGTACGGGCCAGCCCCTTCTGGTTGACCAACGCGTTGATCAGCGACGATTTGCCGACATTCGAGCGGCCGGCAAAAGCGATTTCCGGCGGTCCTTCCGGCGGCAGGAATTTCATTGCCGGCACGCCGCGAATGAATACCCATCCCCGCGTAAACAGTTCGGTGCCGATCGTGCTGCTGTTCAGAGCGTTCAAGCTGCTGCCTCCAGAAGAGAAATATTGGCACCCCGGATAGCGTCGAGGTTGCGGCTGATCTTGTCCACCGGCCAGTCCCACCACGCCACTGCCAGCAGCCGCCTGATCGTGCGGTCGTCGAAACGCATCTTAACCACCTTGGCCGGGTTGCCGGCGACGATTGCATAGGGCGGGGCGTCGTGCGTCACCACCGATTTCGCGGCGATGATGGCGCCATGACCTATTTCCAACCCGGGCAGGATCACCGCCTCCATGCCGATCCAGACGTCGTTGCCGACGATCGTGTCGCCACGAACCTCCTTCGACCAGGTCGCTGGGTCAAAACCCCTTTCCCAGCCATGGCCGAAAATGTTGAACGGGTAGGTCGAAAAGCCGGACATTGCGTGGTTGGCGCCATTCATGATGAAGCGCGCACCCTCGGCGATGGCGCAGAACTTGCCGATGATGAGCTTGTCGCCAATGAACGGATAATGATGCAGGACGCATTTTTCAGCAAATTTGTCCGGCCCGTCGGGGTCGTCATAATAGGTGTAATCGCCGATTTCGATATTCGGCGCGTTCACCAGTGCCTTGAGGAAGCCGACGCGGGTATACATCGGGATCGGGTGCTTGATGTCTGGGTTGGGTCCGTCCATGTCGAAGTCCATCAAAGAATTGGCCGCCTGGCGCAGAGCGAAGTTCGCACGCGCCCGTTCAAAAATAGCGTGATCCGCCCTATAGCACCAATCGGCTGACGAGCGAGCTTTCCATGGCGGCATTGCTCATTTGCTGCCGCACACAGGCAAGGTCGACGATCCCCGGAGCAGCCGGCGTTCATCTGCTTCGACAGCCAAAGCCCACAGAATCTTCGAGTCCAAGCAAAAGAACCGGGGCCCCGTGGAGGCCAACAGGACCCCGGTCTGCCGCTACGGCCTCCCAAACACCGGCGCCTTTGCGCCGGAAGCCGTCTTGGCAACACTATCTTGTCAGCGTCGCGAAAAAACGCGGTGGTGCGCACCAAACCCATGCCGTAGGGAATAGTGATACGCAGTTACGAGGCGTGGCGGCCAAAGTTTCGCCGGATATTGGAAATCGGTCGAAATGGGATGTCCACCAACGAAGAAGCCTCGGGCGTGTGAACCCGAGGCTTCTTGAGTCCGCAAAACGAGCGCCTGCTATTCCGCCGGTGACGGTTTCTTCCGGAACAGCGCAACCAGATTGTCCCACAGCTCGATCTTGGCGCCCTGGCGTTTCATGATCACGCCCTGCTGGAGAATCGACAGCGTGTTGTTCCAGGCCCAGTAGATGACGAGGCCGGCCGGGAAACCCGCCATCATGAAGGTGAAGATGACCGGCATCCAGGTGAAGATGGCCGCCTGCGTCGGGTCCGGCGGCGTCGGGTTCATGCGCATCTGCAGGAACATGGTAACGCCCATGATCAGCGGCCAGACGCCGATCATCAGCATGTGCGGCAGCGTGACCGGAACGAGGCCGAACAGGTTGAAGATCGAGGTCGGATCGGGTGCCGCCAGATCCTGGATCCAGCCGAAGAACGGCGCGTGCCGCATCTCGATGGTGATGTAAAGGACCTTGTAGAGCGAGAAGAAGACCGGGATCTGCAGCGCCACCGGCCAGCAGCCGGCGAGCGGGTTGATCTTCTCGGTCTTGTACAGCTCCATCATCGCCTGCTGCTGCTTCATCTTGTCGTCCGCGTATTTCTCGCGGATTTCGAGCATTTTCGGCTGCACCTTTTTCATGTTCGCCATCGACGCATAGGACTTGTTGGCGAGCGGGAAGAAGATGGCCTTGACGATGACGGTGGTGGCGAGGATCGCCAGGCCGAAATTGCCGAAGAATTTGTAGAGCGTGTCGATCAGCCAGAACATCGGCTTGGTAATGAAGTGGAACCAGCCCCAGTCGATCAACAGGTCGAACCGCTTGATGTGACGGTCTTCCGCATAGGCATTGATCTTGGCGACTTCCTTGGCGCCGGCGAAGATTTCGCTCTCCACCGTCGCCGACTGACCGGCGGCGACTGTGATCGGATCGGTCAGGAAATCGGACTGGTAGCGGTGGCGGCCGTCCTCGAAATAGGCGTAGCGCGGCTGGAACGGCTGCTTCTCCGTCGGCACCAGCGTCACCGCCCAGTATTTGTCGGTGATGCCAAGCCAGCCATCGGTCGACTTGCCCGGCGTGGCCTGCTTGTCCTTTTCGATGGACGCGTATTTGTGTTCCTGCAGGCCTTCGGTGCCGGTGAAGCCGATCAAGCCCTCATGCAGCACATAGGTGCTGGCGACGAGCGGCTTGTCGAACCGGGTGACGCGGCCGTAGTTGGACAGCGAGACGGCAGCCGTGCCCGCATTCTGCACCGTGTCGGAAACCGTGAACATGTAGTTGGTATCGACGGAAAAGGTGCGCTTGAAGGTCAGGCCCTTGTCATTCGAATAGGTCAGGGTGACCGGCGTCGTCGGCGTCAGTGTCGCATTGCCGTCGACGGTCCATACAGTCTCGGGACCAGGCACCGCACCGGTCTTGTCGTTGCCGACGAAGCCGATCTCGGCATAATAGCCATTGGGGAGTGCCGCCGGGTTGAGCAGGCTGATCTCGGGCGAGTTCTTGTCGACCGTCTCGGTGTAATGCTTGAGCTTGAGGTCGTCGAGACGGGCGCCAGTCAGGTTGATCGAACCCTCGAGGCTCGGCGTATCGATCTTGGCGCGGGTCGTCGTGGCCAGAGCCTGTTCGCGGCCGGCCGGCGTCACGGCATCGGTGCCGGGTGCGTTCGGAATGGCGCCAGGAGCAGCGGGCGTTCCGGTGTCGGTGCCGGGATTGGTGCCCTGGGCGGCCTTCTTCTGCTCCTCGATGCGCTGCTGTTCGACGCGGGCCGCCTCGCGCTGCTGCTCGCTGCGCGGCAACACGTAAAAATATTGCCATACGGCCAGGATCAGCACCGACAATGCGATGGTGATGAAGAAATTCCGGTTGTTTTCCATCGAAAGCCCTTGGCCTATCGTGTTCCGCGCAGTCGGCGGGAGAGTTCGGCCTTCAACTGGCCGAACGGAATGGTAAGCACGTCTTCGCGCCCGACGATGACATAGTCATTGCCAGGCGCCATGTCACATGCAGCGTGTGTACGGACGGCTTCTCGCAGCCGCCGCCGGACGCGGTTGCGGATAACCGCATTGCCGACCTTCTTGGTGACGGTGTAACCGATGCGCGGCGACAGGCCGTCGCCGCGGTCGAGAACTTCAACGAGAAAAAGCCGCCCACGTCGCTTTTCACCACGACGGACGGCCAGAAATTCCGCGCGCTTCAGAAGCCGCTGGGGATTTGGTCCCACTGGCTTGCCGGTTGCGGGCAACGATCTCGTCTTCCGTTCAGGCGCTGAGCCGCTTGCGGCCGCGATTGCGGCGAGCTGCGACGACGCCGCGACCACCCTTGGTGGCCATGCGGGCACGAAAGCCGTGCCGACGTTTGCGGACGAGTTTGGACGGTTGGTAGGTACGCTTCATTTGTTTTAATACCGCGGGGTGCGGCCCTTCTTGATTCTGTCACTGTGTAACAGGAGCTTTGCCGGGGCGTTTTTGGCGCGATCGAAACCGCGCCGGGACGAATGGCCCGAGCGTGTGCGGGCTTATAGAAAGAAGGCTTTTGGAAGTCAATCCGGAGTCGTCGGACCGAAACCCGGAGTCGTTCTGGCCGGTTTATGTTTCCGACAAGGATGAAATTGGCAAGAAAGCCGTAATCGCCTAATCTGCGTTGATCAAGTGATTGTGAAGACATGGACCGCATGAGCGAAACCATACAAGCGCAGGAAGGGACCGGCACGGCCGAACCCACCATCGTGCGCACGGTGCCGCTGTCTCGCGGCCTGTCGACCAAGCTGCTGCTGCTCACCATCGTTTTCGTGCTTTTGGCCGAAGTGCTGATCTTCCTGCCCTGGATCGCCAGCTACCGGCTGAACTGGCTGAAGG
Organism: Mesorhizobium sp. M0047; assembly: GCF_040323315.1. NCBI lineage: Bacteria > Pseudomonadati > Pseudomonadota > Alphaproteobacteria > Hyphomicrobiales > Phyllobacteriaceae > Mesorhizobium > Mesorhizobium sp. M0047. Next base: position 179,888 of record NZ_JAMYUW010000007.1, read on the forward strand.
AGCGGCTGAGCACGGCGGCGGCGGTGTCGATCGTGCTGGTGCAGGGTGAGCCAACCTCGCTGTCACGCACGGCCCAGAACGACGTGCTGATGGCGATCGGCGCCAAGGCGATCGCGGTGCGCGACGGCGGCGTCTCGCGGCTGCTGGTGGTGGCCGAAATGCCGCCGAAGGTCGACGAACACATCGATATCGCCGGCATCGGCATGATCAAGGGCATGACCGGCGCGCTCGACACGCTGTTTTTCGGCGGTGACCGGATGCTGCGCGTTTTCGGGCCCGTCGGCGACTCCGACAAGGAGTTCGAGCTGATCATGCCCGACAACAGCCTGCGCAATGCGATGCTGCGATACTCACGCAACGTCGCCTTCGTCTCGCTGCTGATCTCGCTGTTCACCGCAATGCTGGTCTATGCCGCGATCGACCTGATCATGATCGGCCCGATCCGGACGATGACGCGCTCGATGCTGTCCTTTTCGGAAGCCCCCGACGATCCGGGGCGCATCATCCACCCGGCCGCCCGCGCCGACGAGATCGGCGTTGCCGAGCGCGAACTGTCGCAGATGCAGGAACGGCTGCAAAAAATGCTCTCCGAGCAGAAGCACCTTGCCGACCTCGGCCTTGCCGTCTCCAAGATCAACCATGACATGCGCAACATCCTGGCCTCGGCGCAGCTGATGTCGGACCGCCTGCGCCAGGTCAAGGACCCGACCGTGCAGGCCTTCGCGCCGAAACTGCTGCGCGCGCTCGACCGAGCCGTCTCCTATTCCGAAGGCGTGCTCGCCTATGGCCGCACGCAGGAGCCGCCACCGGCGCGCCGACGCTTGAGGCTGCGCCAGCTGGTCGAGGACGTGCACGGCCTGCTCGACATCGGGCAGGGCATCGAGTTCGTCAATTCCGTCGAACCGACCTTCGAGGTGGACGCTGATTCCGATCAGCTGTTCCGCGTGCTCACCAATCTGTGCCGGAATTCCGTGCAGGCGATGGCAGCAGACAGTGAAAGCGCCCTGGTGCGCCGCCTGGCGGTGTCGGCCGTGCGCCTCGGCAGTGTCAGCCGCATCGCCGTCAGCGATACCGGACCGGGGCTGCCGCCCAAGGCGCGGGAGAACCTGTTCGCGGCGTTCCGCGGCTCGGCCCGCAGCGGCGGCACCGGCCTTGGACTGGCGATTGCGCACGAACTGATCCGGGCGCATGGCGGCACGGTGGAGCTGGTCGAGAGCATTGGCGGGCGCACCACATTCGCGGTCACCATTCCCGACCAGCCGGCACGGCTCGACCAGGCCCGCAGCAACGGCCTGCGCCGCCCGGCATGACGGTTCGGCGCTGTTTTGACCCGGCCACTGACCTTTCCTCCATTTCCTTGCAGAAACATGTCGCCCGAAGGCGGCATCTCCGGCCATGGGCACGTCATGCATCGGAAGCGCATCGCTTGAGGCCGCCCGGACACGATGCGTTTTGGTGGTTTTGAGGCGCTGGGAAACGGGCCGTCATCGCCGGATGACACGCCTGCGACAAAACTTTTGCCGGATCGGCTTGCTTTTCCGAAATTCAGTCGCTAGGGAACACGTCTCGTCGCGGCCGGTCGTTCACGATCGGATCGCGGGGTCATGGAAGCATGGCCTGATGCGCGCCCGTAGCTCAGCTGGATAGAGCACCAGACTACGAATCTGGGGGTCAGGAGTTCGAATCTCTTCGGGCGCGCCATCCCCAGCCGACTTCACGATTTCCTGCGATCCATTGCCCCGAGCACTGCGAGGCCAGTCAGTATCGTGCGACGATCGATTGAAGTCCTAAAGGTTGAATTGTTCATTGCTGCACTTCTCCACCGGTCGTCTGGGACAGATGCTCGATGACGGCCGCAAGGAACTGGGCACGCCCGCGTTCGGACCGATCGAGGTGGACGTAGTGCGTCGCGTCCCGGATCGTGATAGCGCGCAGGTCTTCGGCGTTGATCAGATGACGCTGGAGCATCGTGACGTCCTGCTGACGGCTCCAGAAATCGTTGGCGGAACGGACAATCAGCACGCGCGCCGTGATGGCGGCCGCGTCCCAGAGCTGACGTCCGGACGCCAGATAGAAGCTGTCTTCCATAGCTCCGGAGGGTGCCCGGAACGATGCGGGATTGCGCTGAGCTGACGTCGGGTCTGAAGCGAGTGCTGCCTCCTGATAGGCTTCTGCGACAGCGGGATCGCGCCAATCCGCCTTGTGCTCGATCGGTATCGAGCGATCCCAGGATGGCAGGAGCGATGCGGCCGTGTTCAGGCGGTAGGCGCCAAACTTCGCTACATTGAAACGCGTGCGATCGGCGGGATCGGCGTTCTCGCCGTCAGGTCCGAGCAAGGGGTGCCCGCGCGTGCCGCCATATAGGCTGTTGTAGAAAACGAGGTGGCTGACCCGCTCAGGATTGAGGGCAGCGTACATTCCGCTCCAGTGACCACCAGTCGCCCAGCCGAGGAGCGCTACCTGCCTGTTGCCGGCGCGCCGCTCGACCGCGTCGGCGACCGCGCCAATGTCGCGCATGACCTCGTGGGAATTAGCAAGCGGATCGCCGTCCGCGCTCCCGTCCTGCCCGGCACGGCTCGAACCGCCATAGCCTCGCACGTCCATCACGAACACACGGTGCCCCGCGCGCGCCAGGTCAGCTGCGAGCGAGCCGCCCTGCACCGGTAGGTCGAACGAGGCAATCCCGGGTACGCGCGCGCCATGCACCAAGATTACCGGCGGTTTGCCTCCGCCCGCTTTCGTGTCGCTGACCTCCCGAACGGCGAGCTGAACTCCATAATCTGTCGTGACCTGGAAGTTTTCGCGCCTGATTTCGGCCGATACAGACGATGCTGCAAAAAGGGATGCAGCAGCGGCCGTTGTGACGGTTCTCAATCGCATCGATATTCTCCACGTTGTCATTCCCTCCCCATATTGTGGCCGACCGAGACATGATCCAATATCAACGCGATCTATATTGAGACCTTTTAGGTATGACAGTCGATCTTCTTCGGATGAGGCAGTTTGTGGCCGTGGCCGAGGAACTTCATTTCGGCAGAGCGGCAGTCCGCCTCGGCATGGCTCAGCCGCCGCTCAGCCAGGCTATCAAGCGGTTAGAAGCAGATCTCGGTTTCCCACTCTTCGAGCGTACCCGACGTGTCGTCAGCCTGACTGCGGCGGGCCGGGTGTTCTTGGAGGAAGCGCGCCAGACCCTCATCCAGGCCGAAGAGGCGATTCGCATGGCTCGTCGCGCCGCTTCAGACGACTTGGCGGAACTCTCCATCAACTTTGTGTCTGCGGCCCTCTATCGTGTGCTTCCCGCCGCCATCCGGGCATTTCGACGAACTTGGCCGGACGCCACAATCCGTCTCGACGAGCGACCTACCGACGCGCAGCTCGCTGACCTTGAGAGAGGCGCCGTCGACCTCGGGTTCCTTCATCCACCTCTCAAGGCGATAGACGGACTGGAGATTGAGACGATGCACCGCGACCGTCTGTTGGTTGCGGTGTCATCAACCGACTTACTCTCGACATGGGGCGAATGCCGCATTGCCGACCTGGCGTCGAAACCGTTCATCCTCTTCCCGTATCGCCAGGGGCCGAGCCTGCACGCCCGGATCACCCAGGCCTGCCGTCGCGCCGGCTTCTTGCCGCGCATCGCACAGGAGGCACGACAGATGCACACTATTCTAAGTCTGGTCGCGGCTGGACTGGGTGTGTCGCTTGTGCCCGAGGGCGCTCGCACAATGCAGGTGGATGGTGTCGCTTTTGTTCTGCTTACCGATGCCGCGGATGATCTCGCTTGGGAACTTGCCGTCGCGTGGCGACCGCGAGGCGCCCGACGTGCACTTCGCGACTTCGTTGAGACGACACGTGCAATTGCCGCCGACTTTGATCATGAGCGCCGTCCTAACCCGCATCAGAGATAGACCAGCGAGCCTACCCTGCATCCCCTGGTTGCACGTCGCTTTTCAGGCACCAATCTGGATCGTCGTAGTGATTCCGGCGGCTCTTGGCCGCTCACGGCTGCTTCCACGGCGAACGGCTGAAATGTCAAAGTACTTCAGCGGAAATGTAGCTATCAGTTTCATCCACGCTGGCGCGCCATTTGACTCTAAATCGTCCTGATGTGCGAACGCCATAGACCGCCGTTTCCCATCATCGAGCATACGGCGGTCCCAGCCCGGCTAGCCGCCTTGCCTGTATGTAACCACCACCATCGTCTGTGGGAGGCGGCTGATCCGGTGGAATGACCAAAGGAGGAGAGGGCAAAGAAGGAGCACGGCAGCGCCGAAATCGAGCGCGGCGGCCGAGCTGCCGGCCCAGGTTGCAAGTTTGCCGCCGATCGTCGGCCCAGCCAGCATGCCGGCATAGTAGACGGTGTAGAACACCCCCATCCCGATCGAGCGCGTCTTCTGGTTGAGCACGCGCGTCGGCAAGCTCATGATCGCGCCGGCAGGCAACCCGCCTGCGATCCCCATGGCGATGATGAGGGCAAACACTGGTCCGCTTCTCGACAGAAGGAGCATCAGAAATGCAAAGCCTACACAGCCCGTGGCGAGAACCACGCCGCCACGCTTGGTGCGATCGGTCAGGAAGCCACCCAGGGGGACCGAAAGCGTGGCCAGCCAAAGCACGACGCTGATCGTCGATCCCGCCGCAGAGTTGGACCACCCGCGCTCGACGAGCATTGACGGCCCGAAGCTGAAGACCATTGCGAAGCCGACATTGTAGAGGCACCAGATCAGGCCGGCGGCAATAAGGGCATAGGTTGTCGCCGCCGAAATGCCAGAGCGTTCGACGCCACCAGCGGGCAGTACCTCCGGGGTGCGGTAGATGAAGGTCATCAGGCCGATGGCGACGATGACCAGGACCGAAACGGCAATGGCCACGGCGGTCACTCCGAATGTCGTTGCGATTGCCGGCAGCAGCATGAGAGCGATAGCGATGCCTGCTGGCCACGAGTTGATGTAGATGGCCATGGCGGTTGCGATTTCCCGGCCGGCAAACCAGTCGGCGACCATCTTGGTCATCAGGACGTTCAGGAGAACGCCGCCAGTGCCGCTTATCAATCGACCGCCGACCTGCAGGCTCCAGAACGGCGATGCCGCCATCAGCATTTCACCCGCCAGCATCATCAGGAGCCCGGCAAGAACGGTCGCCTTATCGCCATAGCGCTGGCCGATGGTCGCGCCAGGCAGGGCCAATGCGACTCCCGGTGCAAGATAGAGGCCGATTAGAATGCCGATGTCGGCCAGGCTCGCTCCGACGCTATCGCTGATAAGAGGCGCGACGGCGCCGACGCTCTGAAACTGAAACGCCATTGCGGCGCGGGCGACAAACAGGACAAAGGATCGTCCAGCGACGGCGCACGGTTCCCCGTTATGTTTGTTCCGAACTATTCAGGCCTGATGTTCTGATTCAATCGAAAGAAATTGGTCGGGTCGTATTGCTTCTTGATAGAAGCGAGGCGCTCATAATTGGCGCCGTAGGCATCACGCACGCGCTCGTCACCCTCATCACCGAGATTGTTGGCATAGACGCCACCGGTCGAGAATGGTCTGACCGCATCCCACAGGTCGCGCGCCCAGCGGGTATTTGCCTCGTCATCGGCCAGATCGTCCCAGATCGCGATCGGGAAGCAGTCAAAGGCCGCATCGCGATTGGCGTAGGGCGAGTGCGATGCGGGCATGCGAGCGATCGCGCCGCCGACCTGCTGGAAAACCAACAGGGAGGAGCGATTGGGAGCCCGCGCGTAAGCGTCGAGCAGGGCCTCGATCGCGCCATCGCTGATCTCGCGCATGAACTGCGCTTTCCAGTAATAGCGTCGCCCGCGTGGAAAGAGGCTGTCGGCGGCCGATTGGATCTGAAGATAAGGAATGGCTTGAAGGCGACTGTCGATGGGGGATCCGAATTTCATCAGCGGTGCGATGACTGGTTCGCCCGCTTCGGGCGACCCGACGTAGCAAGCCGAGATGCTGAAGGCACGCTCGCCCGAGGGCAGCGTGACGAGCGCGGCATCGACGCTCACCTCGTCCGGGGCGTCGCGGGAGAATCCATCGTAAAACCGGATGGCCTCGCGCGCATGATCGTAATCATGAAGCACCGAGCCCACGAGAAGGTTCGGGCTAAGCGGGTGCAGCCGGTATTCGAACGTCGTCACGATGCCGAAATTGCCCCCGCCCCCTCGCAAGGCCCAGAACAGTTCGGGATACTCGCTGGCGCTTGTTCGCAACAGCCGTCCGTCGGCCGTGACAATTTCAGCCGCGATCAAATTATCGCAAGTCAGGCCGTGCTTTCGTCCGAGCTTGCCGAAGCCTCCACCCAGCGTGAGGCCGGCAATACCAGTGTCGCTGTTGACGCCCATGGTCGTCGCAAGGCCGTGGGCCAGCGTGGCTGCGTCGAACTCGCCGAGGGTCAGACCAGCTTCGGCCCTGGCAATGCGACGCCCAGGATCGACTGCGATCTTCTTCATGCGGGATAGATCGATCACCATCCCATCGTCGCAGACGGACAGACCGGCGACGTTGTGGCCGCCGCTGCGAACTGCCACGAGACAGCCGTGTGATCTGGCATAGGTCACGGCATGGACGACGTCATCAGGATCGGCGCAAAGGACAATTGCAGCAGGGTGTTTGTCGATCGCCCCGTTCCAGACTCCGCGCGCCTGGTCGTAGGTAGCGTCCGTCGGCAACACCAGTTCGCCCCGTAAGCCTTGCCGGAGCTGTTCAATCGCCGCACTCGGAGAATGGGGTCGGCCCAATAGCGCCTCGGTCTGTCGCGGAATCTCCATCGGTATCGCCCTCGGTTCTGGCAGGACTATGATCTCACAGAGACGCAACCTTCTGCAAAAGCGAAATTCTTAGCTGCTAGATGAGAGGAACTCATCTACACTGCCGGCATGGGAAACTGCCCGCCTCTCCGCGCTTTGCACGCCTTCGAGGCCGCCGCTCGGCACGGCAGCTTCAAAGCCGCAGCGGCGGAACTCGGCGTGACGCCGACAGCGATCAGTCACCAAGTCCGCTTGTTGGAAGAGATATGCGGTCGCAAGCTGTTCCAGCGCCGACCGCGCCCGCTCGTGTTGACGGGTGCGGGAACGCGACTGTTTCCTATACTCCGCAACGGCTTTGATCTTCTCTCCGGCTCCCTTGCCGCAGTCGCCGAGCCGGATTTTCAAGCACCATTGCGGGTGACAAGCCCAAACGCTTTCGCGAGTCGATGGCTGGTGCCTCGATTGCCTAAATGGCGAGAGGCCAACCCGGCCGTACCACTGGATATCATCGGGACGGACGCAGTACTCGATTTACGCGCCGGCGCCGCAGATGTGGCGATCCGCTACACGCGTCGCTCGCCTTTGGGCTTTGCCGCGCAGGAGATATGCCGTGATTCCTTCTTTCCCATATGCAGTCCCCGATTATTGGCAAGCGACGGGCGAAACGATTGAGCGTGCTGCTGATCTCCTGCGCTATCCGTTGATCCATTTCGACTGGATGAACCGGGATCCGGACGCTCCCACCTGGCCCCGGTGGCTAGCGACGGCCCGTTCAATCGATCCAGACCTAATCCCGCACAAAGCTTGGGATTTGAGCTTCCGCGAGGAACTGCATGCGATCGATGCGGTTGTCGCCGGGCAAGGCATTGCGATCTGTAGTGACGTCGTGGTTGGCCGTGAACTGGAAAACGGCTCGCTCGTCAAAGCGCATCAATTATCCTTGCCAGGCTACAGTTTTTATATCGTATGGATGCCCCACAGTCCGAGATCCGCGGTGATAGAGTCCTTCCTGGCGTGGATGAGAACCGTCGCATGAGACTGTCGAATCTGGGATGAGCCGCGCCAAGCTTGGCTCTCAAGAGGATGGGGCCATGGCAGCGAAGACGTCCAACAGATTTTCTTCCAGCCTTTTGACGGCGTGGGAGGAGGCGGCCGGAAACTCGCCGTGATTTCAGCAAGTTCCGGTCTGCTTCCGAGTGTCACTTTGGAGGGCTATAGCGTAGACATAGTTCTCATCATCACCTGCGACGGCGCGCCGAATTCATCCATGGACTATGGTTCGTTGATTGCGACAGTAGGGGAACAGGCGGAAACCAGTGGAGCCTGATTTGACCCATCCTCCTACCCATATCAAGCGCGCCTTAATCACCGGGGCCGGTGCGGCCGACGGCATCGGCTTTGCCATTGCCCGGCAACTCGGCCGTGCCGGCCACGCGGTTTTCCTCACCGGCGCCAGTGCGCGTGTGCTCGATCGCGCCGCCGAGCTTAGTGCCGAAGGCATCGATGCGAACGCCGCAATTGCCGATCTCACCAAAGCCGCCGATGTCGCGCGGCTGCGGGCGGATGTCGGCACGGTCGATATACTGGTCAACAATGCCGGCATGGGCTCGCTGGCATCGCCATCGGTCGACAAGGCGTTTCTAGCCATGACCGAGGCCGACTGGGATCAGGGGATCGACGTCAGCTTGAAGACCGCGTTTCTGGTCACCCGTGCGTTCCTGCCGGCGATGGTCGAAGCGGGCTACGGGCGCATCGTCAATGTGACATCGGTCACCGGGCCGCTGGTGTCTTTCGAAGGCACATCAGCCTATTCCGCCGCCAAGGCCGGCATGGTCGGCCTGACGCGCGCGCTGGCGCTGGAAGTGGCAAAAAGCGGCATTACGGCCAACGCCGTGGCCCCCGGCTGGATCGAAACGGGTTCGTCGAGCGAGATGGAGCGGCAAGCTGCCCTGCATACGCCGCCGGCGCGAGCCGGGCGACCCGACGAAGTGGCCGCAGCGGTGATGTTCCTGGCCTCGGAACGCGCCAGCTATGTCAACGGCGCCCTGCTGGTGGTCGACGGCGGCAACAGCCTGCAGGAGCGCAAGGGCTGAACGTCGATCGGCACATCCGCCAATCGGCGGGAACCAAACCGCTCAGCAGCGGTTTTCCCATGAAGGGACCGCAAACCTCAAGGGTGCGGAATAATGCACGACCATCTGGAACTGGAACTGGCGAGAGCCAGGCAGCGCGTCAAGCGGGCGGAAGTCTTTCTCAAGCGAGCGAACGAGATGCTGGACGAGGAGCGTGGCGTTGGCATCAGCCTTGCCCTGTGCTGCCGGATCAGATCCGAGCAAAAAAATGTGGCTGAAGCGCGCTCGCGCCTCCGCCAGATTGATCCCACCACACACTGATCATCCCATGACTATGATGCCCTTGGAATCTCCCGGCTGAGGGAACGGCTCAGGCCCGCGGCGCATCAGTAGCGTCCAGGTGGTTCCTCAAGACGCCTTGGCGAGGAAATTCCGATAGTCCGACTTGGCCTGCAGCAGGCGCAAGACATTGTCGCGCGATGCGCGCACATGGGCGCGGGCCAGGGTGCCGGCGCGGGCGGCGTCGCCGGCGCAGATCGCCTCGACGATTTCGGCATGCTCGTCGCGGGCGATCTTCCATTCGTCCAGCCACAGGAGTTCTGTCCAGACATAGTGCTGGCACTTGTCGAGGATGCCGCAGAGCATGCCGTGCAGCATCACATTGCCGCTGATTTCGGCGATGACGCGATGCAGGTCGATGCCGACTTCCAGTTCCTGGAACTTTTCCCTGTTGGTGCGGTCCGGAATGGCGGCCAGCCGCTCGCATTCGACCAGCATGGCGCGCAGCCGCGCCTTGTCCTGTTCCGAGGCAGCAGTCGCGGCCAGTTCGGTCGCATGGCCGTCGAGCAGTTCGCGGATCTCGAAGGCCTCGCGGAACATGTTGATGTCGAACTCGGTGACGGCATAGCCCTGACGCGGCCGGCCAGTGACCAGGCCGTCGCGCTCGAGGCGGTTGAAGGCCTCGCGCACCGGGGTGCGGCTGACATTGAGCTTCGCGGCGATGTCGTTTTCGGTGACGCGCGAGCCCGGCGGAATCTGGCCGGTCACGATCATCGCCTTGAGCGAGGAATAGACCGAGTCGCGCAGCGTATTTTTGGTTTCTCTGGCCAAGCTTCCATTCCCAGTTCTCCGGTCTTTCAGCCGGAACACGCATAGCTGTAATCGCAGTCGGCGTAATTTGCCACGTCTCCGACGAAGCCATCTCTCGCCATCTGTCCGGCACGAAGCGCGTACAATCCGATCGTGCAGGACGGTGTTGACATCGCCAACTCCCAAGCTACACTCAAAATTGTATACAAGATAGCATGCGAAATCAAAAAACAAATGGGAACACCGGTTGGAGAGCCGAAACATGAACAGGATCAGAAGCGTTAGCGTCGTTGCGGTTGCCGGCCTCATGGCCTCGCTCGCAGCTCCCGCAATGGCGGGCGACACCATCACCGTTGCCTCGTGGGGCGGCACCTATCAGGAGGCGCAGACAAAGGCGTTCTTCAAGCCGACCGCCGATGCGCTCGGCATCACCATCAAGGAAGACACCACCAACGGCCTCGACGACGTGCGGCTGCAGGTGACCGGCAATGCGGTGAAGTGGGACATCACGGAGCTCGGCGCCGACGAATGCGCGCGCGGCTCGAAGGAAGGGCTGTTCGAGAAGCTCGACTACGGCATCATCGACAAGAGCGGCATCAACCCGAAGCTGGTCCATGACGACTGGGTCGGCATTTCCTACACGTCGGTCGTGCTCATCTACCGGACCGATGTCTTCGGCGACAAAGGGCCGAAGACATGGGCCGATTTCTGGAACGTGGAGAAATTTCCGGGACGTCGCGCGCTGAGCGGCAGCCAGGCGACGGAAACGCTGAGCGTCGCGGCACTTGCCGAAGGCATTCCGATCGACAAGGTCTATCCGGTCGATATCGACGGTGCCTTGAAATCCATTGACAAGATCCGCGGCCATATCGATGCCTGGTGGACCTCCGGCGCCCAGGCCATGCAGCTGGTCAAGGATGGTGAAGTCGACATGGCGAGCATCTGGAACGGCCGCGCCGGCACCTTGAAGAAGCAGGGTGCGCCGGTCAGCTTCTCCTTCGACCAGGGCGTGCTGACCGCCGACTGCATGGTCATTCCCAAGGGTGCAAAGAACAAGGAAGCGGCGATGAAGGCGCTGGCGATGTTCGTCAGCCCGCAACTGCAGGCCAATCTGCCGCTCTATGTCGATAATGGGCCGGTCAACGAAAAGGCTTTCGAGACCGGCAAGATCCCGCAGGAGAGGATCAAGGACATCAATTCGGCGCCCGAAAACGTCAAGAAGCAGACGCTGCAGGACGCCGAGTTCTGGCGCGACAATCTGGTCGAGGCAACGGAAAAGTTCAACAATCTGGTCCAGCAATAGGCCGCGGCCACAACCCAAACCGCGGCAGGGCGGTGCTTCGCCCTGCTTCTGCCGCCTCAGCCTTCAGGAGACGATGATTTTGTCCATTGCGCCATCCGCGCTGCCGATCGGCATGCGCCGGATCGAGAAACGATTTGGCAGCGTGCCGGTGCTGCGCGACCTGAACCTCGATGTCGAGGCCGGCGAATTCCTGACGCTGCTCGGCCCTTCCGGCTCCGGAAAGACGACGCTGCTGATGATCCTGGCCGGCTTCGTGCGGGCCAATGCCGGCTCGATCAAGGTCGGCACCGACGAGATCATCACCATGCCGCCGCACAAGCGCAACATCGGCATGGTGTTCCAGAATTATGCGCTGTTTCCGCATATGAACGTCTTCCACAACATCGCCTTTCCGCTGAAGCAGCGCGGCGTCGCCGCCGCCGAGACGGCCGAGCGCGTCGAGAAGGCGCTCGATCTGGTGAAACTGCAGAGCCTGGGCGAGCGCCGGGTCGACCAGCTCTCCGGCGGCCAGCGCCAGCGCGTGGCGCTGGCGCGCGCCATCGTCTTCGAGCCGCGCATCGTGCTGATGGACGAACCGCTGTCGGCGCTCGACAAGGGCCTGCGCGAGCATATGCAGATCGAGCTGCGCAGCCTGCACCGGCGGCTCGGCATGACCACGGTCTATGTCACGCACGACCAGCGCGAAGCCATCACCATGTCCGACCGCATAGCCGTCATGAACGCCGGGCGCATCGAGCAGCTCGACCGGCCCGAAACGCTCTACGCCACGCCGCGGACGCGGTTTGTAGCCGGCTTCATCGGCGAATCGAATTTCATTCCGGTCGAGTGCCGCAACGGCTCCGTCTGGTACGAGGACAGACGAATCCACATCGCAGCGCCGGCGCCTGTATCGGGCCAGCAGCTGATTGTGGTGCGGCCGGAGAAGCTGCGGCTGCTGGCAAATGCCGAACCGGCGAACGGCGTCAACGTGCTCGATGCGACGCTCAGCGACATCATCTACCAAGGCGACAGCTTTGTCTGCTACGCGCTGTTGCGCGACGGCCGCCAGCTGACGCTGCGCGACTATTGCCGCAGCGATGTGCTGGCCAGAATGCCTGCTCCCGGCCAGCGGATAAGCCTCGGCCTCGATGCGCAGGACACCATCCTGGTGGCGGCGGATTGATGAGCGCGCAGCCCGCCCTCATGGAAGCGACTGGCCGCGCGGATAAGGTCCTGAACACACAGGCGCTGCGCGCCGATGCGCGGCGCGAGTCGTTGCGGCTGCTGGCGCTGCTGTCGCCAAGCCTGTTGCTGGTCTTCGCCATCATCATCGTGCCGATCGGCTGGCTGTTCTGGCTGTCGCTGTTCGACGAGGCCGGCGCCTTCAGCGCCGCCAACTATGCGCGCTTCTTCGAACAGGCCTCTTACATCAAGACCTTCGTCACCACCTTCAAGGTCGCCTTCATCGTCACCGGCGCCTGTGTCCTGCTCGGGTATCCCCTGGCCTACATGCTGTCGCAACTGCCACGCCGGGCGGCGTCGATCTGCCTGATCTTCGTCATCCTGCCATTCTGGACATCGGTGCTGGTACGCACCTATGCCTGGCTTGTGATCCTGCAGCGCAAGGGCCTGATCAACAGCTGGCTGATCGACCTCGGCGTGATCAATCAGCCGCTGTCGCTCGCCAACAATCTGTCGGGCGTCGTCATCGGCATGACGCATATATTGCTGCCGTTCCTGGTGCTGCCGCTTTACGCCTCGATGAAGATCATCGACACCGACTGCCTGCGCGCCGGCATGAACCTTGGCGCCGGCCCGGCCGCCACCTTCCGGCAGATTTTCTTTCCGCTGTCGCTGCCCGGCCTCGCCTCCGGCGTGGTCATCGTCTTCGTGCTGTGCCTGGGCTTCTTCGTCACGCCGGCGCTGATGGGCGGCGGCAAGGTGACCATGTGGGCCATGCGCATGGAACAGACCACCAGCCTCTTTTCCAACTGGGGTGCAGGCGCCGCGCTTGGCGTGGTGCTGCTGGTGGTCACGCTGGCGCTTCTCGGCCTGTTCCAGTGGCTGCTCGGCGCGCGCGCCACCGGTGTGTGGAGTTCACGATGAGTGGGGATGTCGGCCTGCCGATCTCGCACCGGCAACGCATTTGGCTCTATGGCCTCGGCGGCCTCGTGCTGTTCTTCCTAATCGCGCCGTCGATCATCATCGTCATCATGTCGTTCTCGGACTCGACGCTGCTGCAGTTCCCGCCGCAGCAATGGTCGCTGCGCTGGTACCAGACCTATTTCCAGTCGGTGGAATGGCGCGATGCCACGATCGTCTCGGTCAAGGTGGCTGTCATGACAGTGCTCGTCGCGACACCGCTCGGCACCGCCGCAGCCTACGCGATCAACAGGGGAACGCTGCGCTTCAACGGCACCATCAACGCGCTGCTGGCCGCGTCGCTGATCGTCCCGGTGATCCTGATCGGCATCGGCACCTTCTTCCTCTATGCGCGGATCGGGCTCAACAACACGCTGACCGGGCTGGTCATCGCGCATACGGTACAGGCCTTGCCGCTGGTGGTTCTGACGGTGCTGTCGGGCCTGCGTTCCTACGACATGAACCAGGAGCGGGTGGCGCGCAGCCTCGGCGCCGGACGCGTCGCCGCCTTCTGGCAGGTGACCATGCCGCAGATCCGATTCTCGGTCGTCTCCGGCGCGCTGTTTGCCTTCATCACCTCCTTCGACGAAGTTGTGGTTTCGCTGTTCATATCCGGCGGCGAGACGACGACGTTAACGCGCCGCATGTTCAATGCGCTGCGCGACCAGATCGATCCGACGATCGCCGCCATCTCGACCTGCCTGATCGTGCTCTCGGTCGCGCTGTTGTCGGTTGCGCAGATATTCGGGCGGCGGCATTGATTTCAGACAACCAATTCGCAGAAGTGACCAATTCACAGATGTGACCAGGGGTATCCAGACAGAATGCGTGATTTCCAGTTTCCCGGCCGCTCGCCGGTTCGTGCGACGGAGGCGATGGCAGCGACCTCGCATCCGCTTGCTACCCTTGCCGCAATCGACATGCTGCGCTCCGGCGGCAACGCCATGGACGCCGCGGTCTGCGCCGCCGCAGTGCAGGCGGTGGTCGAACCGCAGTCGACCGGCATCGGCGGCGACTGCTTCGTGCTTTACTGCCCGGCGGGACAAGGCAATGTGCTGGCCTTCAACGGCTCCGGCCGCGCGCCGGCCAGGGCGACCGTCGACTGGTATCTGGAAAAAGGCTTCGACCGCATCCCGCTGCAGGGCCCGCATGCGGTCACCGTGCCGGGCGTCGTCGATGCCTGGAGCCGCCTGCTGGAAGATCATGGTCGCAAGGGCCTTGCCGAGGCGCTGGCGCCTGCCATCCACTATGCCGAAAACGGCTATGTCGTGCACGACCGCGTCGCCTTCGACTGGGCCGAACCAGAGACCGACCTTTCGGCCGACGAGCATGCCGCGCGCATCTTCCTGCCCGGCGGCAAGGCGCCGCAGGCCGGAGATGTTCACCGCCAGCCGGAACTGGCGGCCACCTTGCGCACCATCGCCCGGCAGGGCCGTTCCGGATTCTACGAGGGTGCCGCCGCCGACGACATGGTGAGCCGGCTCAACGAATTGGGCGGGCTGCATTCGACCGAGGATTTCGCCGCGACCAGAGGCGACTATGTGGCGCCGGTCAGCACCTCTTATGGCGGCCATGATATCCACCAGATGCCGCCGAACAATCAGGGGCTGACGGCGCTCTTGATGCTGAACGTGCTATCGGGGTTCAAGCTCGGCGGACTCGATCCCAATGGCGCCGAGCGCCTGCATCTGGAGATCGAGGCAGGACGTCTGGCCTATCGCGACCGCGACCGCTACGTCGGCGACCAGGATCATGTCCCGGTGCCGGTCAAGCAACTCCTGTCGGGCGCCTATGCCGACAGGCTGCGCGCCGAGATCGACCGCGACCGCGCCATGACGCATCTGCCGCGTGTGGACCTGCCCGGCAGCGACACGGTCTACATCTCCATCGTCGACCGTGATCGCAACGCGGTCTCATTCATCAACTCGACCTACTATTCGTTCGGCAGCGGCGTGGTCAGCCCGAAGACCGGTGTGGTGCTGCAGAACCGCGGCTCCAGCTTCCGCCTCGACCCGGCGCACCCGAACGCAATCGCGCCCGGCAAGCGGCCGATGCACACGATCATGCCCGGCATGGCGACGAAGAACGGCCGCGTGGTGATGCCGTTCGGCGTCATGGGCGGCGGCTACCAGCCGTTCGGCCATGTCCATCTGCTCACCAACATGCTCGACTTCGGCATGGACCCGCAGCAGGCGCTGGACGCGCCGCGGGTGTTTTACAACGATGATACGGTGGAGGCCGAGCGTGGCGTTCCCAGCGATGCGATCGAGGGCCTGCGCCGGCACGGCCACCGCGTCACCGAGCCGCATCATCCGCTTGGCGGCGGACAAGCGGTGTTGATCGATTGGGAGAAGGGCACGCTGACCGGCGCCTCCGATCCGCGCAAGGATGGTTTGGCGCTTGGCTACTGAGGCGATCCGTTGTCCAATGGCGTATCCCATATCGAGGCAAGCCCGACAGCGGGGCTCGCGACAATAGTCGTTCGAAATCCAACCGGTGATCATGACCAATATTGCAAATCCCAAGGACCTTTCCCGTCGTCTCGCCGCCGGCGCCGATGATGCGCCGGCGATTTCGGCACCCGACAGGGCGACGCTCACCCATGGCGGATTGCGTGGCCTGATCGCGGACACGGCCGAACAACTGCATGCGCGCGGCATCGGCCGGGGCGACAGGGTGGCGAT
Source organism: Mesorhizobium sp. M0047 (assembly GCF_040323315.1). Taxonomy (NCBI): domain Bacteria; kingdom Pseudomonadati; phylum Pseudomonadota; class Alphaproteobacteria; order Hyphomicrobiales; family Phyllobacteriaceae; genus Mesorhizobium; species Mesorhizobium sp. M0047. Next base: position 195,908 of record NZ_JAMYUW010000007.1, read on the forward strand.
CGTGCTGCCGAACGGACCGGAGATGGCCACCGCCTTCGTCGCCGTGGCAGCCGCCGCCTCGACAGCGCCGCTCAATCCCGCCTACCGGGCCGACGAACTCGATTTCTACCTGACCGATATCGGCGCCAAGGCGATCCTTGTCGCCGAGGGCGAGACTGGCCCCGCGGTGACGGTGGCCGAGCGCCTCGGCATCGGCGTGCTGCGGCTTGTCGCGCAGCCTGACGCGCCCGCCGGCAGCTTCACGATCGAAGGCGCGGCGGTCGCACCGCCGGCAGCCCCTGACATGGCGCAGGAGGGCGACATCGCGCTGCTGCTGCACACCTCCGGCACGACATCGCGTCCAAAACTGGTGCCGCTCAGCCATGCCAACATCGCGGCCTCCGCCGCCCACATCGGCGCGACGCTTGGCCTGACGGCCGATGACCGTTGTCTCAACATCATGCCGCTGTTCCACATTCACGGCCTGATCGCGGCCGTGCTGTCGTCGCTGGCGTCAGGCGGCAGCATCTTCTGCACGCCAGGCTTCAATGCGCTGCGCTTCTACCAGTGGCTGAGCGAGGCCCAACCGAGCTGGTACACGGCGGTGCCGACCATGCACCAGGCGATCCTGCCACGGGCGGCGCGCAATGCCGAGGTGCTGGCGGCAGCGCGCCTGCGCTTCATCCGTTCGTCCTCGGCGTCTTTGCCGGCGCAAGTGATGGCCGAACTCGAGGCGACCTTCGGCTGTCCCGTAATCGAATCCTACGGGATGACCGAGGCGGCGCACCAGATGGCGTCGAATCGGCTGCCGCCGGGCCAGCGCAAACCGGGCAGCGTCGGTGCCTCCGCCGGTCCGGACGTGGCAGTCATGGCGCCCGACGGGCGGCTGCTCGAGGCCGGCGAGACCGGCGAGATCGTCATTCGCGGGCCCAATGTGACCGCCGGCTACGAGAAGAACCCGGATGCCAACGCCACGGCTTTCGCGCATGGCTGGTTCCACACCGGCGACCAGGGCGTGCTGGACGAGGACGGATATTTGCGCGTCACCGGGCGGCTCAAGGAGATCATCAATCGCGGTGGCGAAAAGATCTCGCCGCTCGAGGTCGACGATGTGCTGATGGATCATCCGGCGGTGGCGCAGGTCGTCACCTTCGCCATGCCGCATGACAAGCTTGGCGAGGAGGTGGCGGCGGCGGTGGTGCTGCGCGACGGTACCATTGCCACCGAGGGCGACATCCGCCTCTATGCCGCGACGCGGCTTGCCGACTTCAAGGTGCCGCGCAAGATCCTGATCCTGGCAGAGATCCCCAAGGGCGCGACCGGCAAATTGCAACGCATCGGCCTCGCCGCCAAACTCGGGCTTTGACGATGAAGATCACCATCTTCGGCGCTGGCGCGATCGGCGGCTATCTCGCGGCCAAGCTTGCCATCACTGGGCGGACCGATCTTTCGATCGTCGCGCGCGGCGCCCATCTGGAAGCGATCAAGGCAAATGGCCTGCGCCTGATCGAGGATGGCCGGGAAATTTCGGTCCCCGTCCGGGCCGCCGCCAAGGCAGGGGAACTTGGCGCCCAGGACTATGTCGTGCTGGCGCTGAAGGCTCACTCCCTCACGTCAGCCCTCGACCAGATCGCGCCGCTGCTTGGGGACCACACATCAGTCGTCACCATGCAGAACGGCGTGCCGTGGTGGTATTTCCATGGCGTTGGCGGGCCGCTCGAAGGCACTAGGCTGAGCGCGGTCGATCCCGGCGGCGCGATCTGGCAACGGATCGGACCGCAGCGCGTCATCGGCTCGGTCGTCTATCCCGCCGTCGAAGTCGACGACCCCGGCCTCATCCGCCATGTCGAGGGCAAGCGCTTCTCGCTCGGCGAACCCTCCGGCGAGCGCAGCGAACGGGTCACGCTTCTGGCCGACGAAATGGTCAAGGCCGGCTTGCAGGCGCCGGTGCGCGACGACATCCGCAGCGAGATCTGGGTGAAGCTGTGGGGCAATCTCTCCTTCAATCCGATCTCGGCGCTGACCGGCAGCACGCTGGCGGCGATCGTCGCCGATGAGGGCACCCGCACGCTCGCCCGCACAATGATGCTGGAGGCGCAAGCGATCGGCGAAAGCCTCGGCGTGCGTTTTCCCATAGCGGTCGACAGGCGCATCAAAGGCGCCGGCGATGTCGGCGAGCACAAGACCTCGATGCTGCAGGATCTCGAGCGCGGCCGGCCGATGGAGATCGACGCGCTGGTGACGGCCGTCCAGGAACTCGGCCGGCTGACGGACAGACCGACGCCGACCATCGACGCCGTGCTGGCGCTGGTGCGGCGGCTAGCGGTGGAGCGCGGGTGTTATGGGTGAGGCGGAGCGGCGCGTCTAGGCCTTGGAGCCGCTGCTCTGTCCCAATGATGTGCAGGGGCGCGCTCTGGTTGATGGCGGCATCCGCTGCAACGGTTAACGACCACTTTACTTTCGGAGCCGTTGCGGTCGTCGACCAATACCGCCCAGCTCGGGACAGGCCGGCTTAGGTTCAACTCTCCTCAAGGTTCCGGGATCACTGGCTTGAAGTGCGATCATCGGCCGGTGGCGGGAACTGTCGGCCGACGTCCATGCTTACTTCGGTGACCAGCTTGCGGCGAAGGGCAATGGCGTAGTCGTTTGGCCCCTTCGGCGTTATGACGAAGGCTTGCGAACCGCCAATGACCGATTTGGCAAAGTAGGATGCCAACGGTTGATCGGGATTCTCATCTTGCGTTGGAATGGCGATCGCGTTGATCGTATACCCCTTGGCAATGGCGTTCAGCCTGCTCGGTTGAACAGGAAGCCCATCGTTGTTCTCGCCGTTGGAGGAGATGTCGATTACTTTCTTGGCCGCCTTTCCCGGAAACTGGTCGAGCAGAAGACTACCGACGTCAATAGCGGAGGAAACGGATGTTCCTCTTCGCCCTCTACGGGTGAAGCCGGTATCGCCTTTCTTGCTGATCACCGACGCGGCCGCTCTGGCATCCTCCAGCCCGCAGATGCTTGTCCACGGCAGCACAATGCGTGTGTGCCCGGGACTCGACCATTCAAAGTAGGCCACACTGATGCAGCCAACGTAGTTCCGCGTGATGGCCGCGATGATCTCTGGCGAAGTAAGCGCCGCGGCATGACCCTCGCGCTGTAGATCGGCAACCTCTGGATCGATCGAGGACGAGAAGTCGACAGCGAATACAACGGCAACATCAACGTCGGCTGCGTGTGCCTGCAGTCCCCAAAACACCGAAGCTGCAAGTGTCCCCGCCACTCTCAAATACGAATTGATCCGTCTTGCCGGTTCTCTGGTCGATCGTTTCGTCGGCATCGGAATGCCGCTGAGTATCGCCCGAACCTGCCGGCGAAAGCCGGCCGGTACAGACGTGCGGGGCGGCCGTCGGGTTGGGAATACGTTCGCATCAACCGCAAGGGTCATCACATTCCTCCTTTGGACCTGAATTGAGAGCAGGACGATTCCCCGCCCAGGCTGCAGGCACAGCCGCAAAGGCAGGTGCCGCGTCGAAGGGAATCGGACCGGCCAGCGAGGGCGTGCGTGCCTGCGGCGTTCGGTTCGACATTGCGACCGACAGGATCGCACCGAGAATGATCGCGGCACCCAGTGCGCCCCCGGGTGAATTCCGTTCGCCGAGGAAGATCGCCGCGCCCAACGCCCCGAAGACGCTTTCGGCACTGACGATCACAGCGGCATGACTAGCGGAGGTGAAGCGCTGGGCGGCAATCTGCATGCCGAAAGCGATTGCGGTGGAGAATACGCCGAGGATTGCGAGTTCCGGGCCGGCTGCAAATGCTGCGGCCAGCGACAGGTTGCCTTGCAGTGCCCCGAGCGGCAGGGCGAAGGCGGCGGCGCCGAGGAACTGTGTCGCCGCGGCAGTGAACGGGCGCGCATGCGCCTGCATGTGCCGACCAAGCTCGACCATCCAGAGCGCATAGCAGCCAGCCGACAGGATGGCGGTGAGGTCGCCGCTGCTGAGACCGGCGATCCCGCCGGACAAGAGCATGGCACCGACCACGGTCAGCCCGGCGGCAGCGGTGAGGCTCGCTGTCGGACGTTCGCCGATGAGCAGCCAGGCGGCCAGTGGTGTCATCACCGTTGCCGTGCTCACCAGGAAGCTTGCATTCGTGACCGTGGCGCCGAGATAGCAAAGCTGCTGAAGCGTGATGGAGATGGCAAACAGAACGCCCACCCTGGCCAGGCTGGAAAGATAGCCCGGCCCGGCGGGCAGTTGCCTTTCGGTCAAGACGAAAGGCAGCACAAGCAGCCCACCGATCAGGCAGCGCAGGCCGACGGCGCTCAGCGGGTCGAGATGAGCAAGTACCGTCTTTTGCGCGACATTGCCGAGGCCCCACAAAGCGGCTGCAAACAGCAGCAGCAAATTGGCTCTAGTCTTGGACACCCGCCACCCCCTCGAGCCAAAGCCTATTGCTGACTCGGCTGGCCCTAATTCAGCGAAGGCTAATTGACCTTGCGTCACGACAGCGCTTGAGTGCGGGGCGCTAGAGTTCCGAAGCGTTAGTTTTGAGTTAGAATTTCGTCAGGCTGGAAGAGCAAATGCAAAATGAGGGCAGTGGCGCCAATATAATCTCACTCTTCGGTGGTTTCCGGATCGAAAATGGATCGGCGGATCCGCTCCGGCTGACAGGGAAAAGAGGTCCTGCGATCATTGCCTATCTGGCCCGGTGTCCAGGCATGGTGGCGACACGGGAGAGACTGGCTGATCTGTTTTGGGGTGACAGCGATAGCGAACACTCGCGTAATAGCCTGCGGCAAACGCTCAGTGTCCTGCGTCGGGATCTGTCGCGCGCAGGTGTGGATCTTATCCATTCCCGCGGGGACCTAATCGGCCTCGCGCCAGACGCGGTTCGAGTTGACGTGGAGGAATTCGAAGCAGGCCTCTCGGCCCGTTCCGTGCAGGAACTCGAAAAGGCTCTGGCGAACTACACCGGGCCGTTCCTCGACGGGCTTTATCTGGGAAGCAGTGGGTTCGATGACTGGGTCGCATCCGAACGCGACAGGCTGCTGAGCCGCGCACTTGAGGCCTTCGAAAAATTGGCCCGCCTCGTCGACGCGGAAACCGGGGTCATCCTGGTCGATCGTGTTCTGGCCATGGAGCCGACGCGGGAAGAATCCTACCGGCTCAAGATGGAATTGCTCCTGGCATGTGGTCAACACGACAGGGCGATTAGGACATACGAGGCTTGCAAAAGCATGCTGAAGAAGGAGCTCGGCGTCCACATTGGCCCGCAGACACGAGCGCTTTGGCAATCCGTTCTGTCGGCCGCCGATACGGCCTCAAATGCCCAGCCGGCAAATGCTGTTCCAGCCAGCCAGCGCCTCGGGCACCCATCCATCAGCGTTGCCGACTTTATCAATCTGACCGGAAAGCAAGGCGACGACTTTTTCGCCAAGGGACTGGTCCAGGACATCACCACGGCCCTCTCCGAGGTCGCCGACTATATCGTGCTTTCCGCATTTCCACCCGTGGAGAAGAGCAGCCCTGCTGAAGAAACCAAAATCCCGGGAATGCTTCGGGCGCAATATGTGCTCAGCGGCAGCGTCCAGAGATCCGGCAATGGACTGAGGGTGAACATCCAGCTTGTCGATGCCGCCGGCGGCCATAACGTCTGGGCCCAGAAGTTCGACGGCCACTCCGAGAACGCGCTCGAATTCCAGGACAGGATCGCTCAGGCGGTTGTGCTGGCCGTGATCCTCGACCTTCAACTGACCAACTGGAAAGTCCGCGACAAGAGCCCGCCCGGTCGCCCGGAAGTGCGCAGGTTGGTGAACGAAGCTCTCATGAAATATTTTGAGATGACCCGGGATTCGCTGTTGGTCGGGATAGAGCTTGCCGAGAAGGCTGTCGCGATAGGTCCCGACAACGCTCGTGCGAAGCGAACGCTCTCGGTCGTAATTTCCATGGGCGTGGCGTTTGGCTCGCAGCCCCGGGAGCCAGGGCAGATCGAGCGTGCGGTCGAGCTTGCGGAAGCAGCGGTACGGGCAGTGCCTGACGACGAAATCGCCCGCTGCATCCTGTCCTTCGCGCTCGAAAGTTCCGGTCGCATCGACGAGGCGATCGCCGAGTGCCAACATGCGATCAGCCTCAACCCGAGCTATCCGACCGGCCATGGCGACATTTCGATGCTCTTCGCGTTGCGCGGACAGGTCGGTGAAGCAGTGCGTGAAGCCAACGAGGCAATCCGGCTCGGAACGCATGACGTCATCGACTTCTGGCGTCACCATGGCCTGGCTGTTGCACTGTTCGCCGGCGGAGACGATCGGCGGGCGCTCGAAGCCGCCCGCAGGGTGGTTAGGACAAAGCCGGGATTCGTTCGCGGCGCCCTCTACTGGGCTGCTGCCGCGTCGGCAACCGGAAACAACGAAGAGGCCTCGCGGGCCATCCATCATTGCCTGTCACAACTTCCGCATCTCAACCTGGGTAATGTCTGCCCCGGCTTTGTGCCGCGCTATGTGAAGGATCATCATCACGCGAGATTCCTTGAAATGCTGTCGAGGGCTGGCCTTCCGAGCTCCTGAGGAGGTCGCGAAGAGCAGATCGTTGCTAATGAACCGCATGGTCGGGCGCAACGCCTCCTGCATATGCTTCAGGACCGCTGGACCGAATCCAAACCTATCCGGAACTGATCACTCCTTCCCCGCCCGCCTGATCACCCGCGCGTAAAATTCGCCGACAATGCCGCGCCGGAAGATCAGCACGCACACCATGAAGATCAGCCCGGTGGCGATGGTCACCGGGAAGCCGGAAGTGGCAAGGGTGTTTTCCAGTCCGATGACCAGGCTTGCGCCGATCATCGGCCCGACTATTGTCCCGATGCCGCCGAGAAGCGTCATCAGGATCACTTCGCCCGACATCTGCCAGGTGACGTCGGTGAGCGTGGCGAACTGGAAGACGATCGCCTTGAGCGAGCCCGCCAGCCCGGCCAGCGCCGCCGACATGACGAAAGCCCCCAGCTTGTAGTTGGCGACGGAATAGCCCAGCGAAATGGCGCGGTTTTCGTTTTCGCGGATCGAGCGCAGGATCATGCCGAACGGCGAATTGACGATGCGCCAGATGGCGAAGACGCCGACCAGGAACACGACAAGCACGAAATAATACATGTTCAGCGAGACATTGAGGTCGAGGACGCCAAGCAGGATGCCGCGCGGCACGCCTTGGATGCCATCCTCGCCTTGCGTGAAGGGCGCCTGCACGCAGAAGAAGAAGAACATCTGCGATAGCGCCAGCGTGATCATGGCGAAATAGATGCCTTGCCTGCGAATGGCGAAAAAGCCCATGACAAGGCCGAGCAGGGCCGCGCCCGTCATGCCAAGCAGGATGCCCGCTTCCGGCGGCCAGCCCCAGACCTTGACGGCATGCGCGGTGAAGTAGGCGGCGGCGCCAAAGAAGGTGGCGTGGCCGAACGACAGGAGCCCGGTATAGCCGAGCAGAAGATTGAACGCGCAGGCAAACAGCGCGAAACACAGCATCTTCATCAGGAAGATCGGATAGACCAGGAAAGGCGCAACCAGCAGCGCCACGATGCCGAGCCCGACCAGCGTCCATTCAAGCCTTGCCGAGGTCCTGGCGGGCTTCTCGCGACGTGTCGGGTCGTCCATGTCAGATGTCGCTTCCGACATCTCGGATACCTCTCCCGGCATGTCAGGCGTCCCTTCCGAACAGGCCGGCCGGCCGGACCAAAAGCACGATGGCCATGATGACGAAGACCACGAGGTTGGAGGCCTCGGGGTAGAAGACCTTGGTCAGGCCTTCGGCGAGGCCGAGCATGTAGCCGGTGACGATCGCGCCGAGGATCGATCCCATGCCGCCGACCACGACGACCGCGAAGACGACGATGATGAGATCCGATCCCATCAGCGGGCTCACCTGGTAGACGGGTGCTGCCAGAATACCGGCAAGCCCGGCAAGCGCGGAGCCGAGGCCGTAGGTCAGCGTCAGCAGCAACGGCACGTTGACGCCGAAAGCCTGGACGAGGCGGGGATTCTCGGTTGCCGCGCGCAGGTAGGACCCCAGCCTGGTCTTCTCGATCAGCGCCCAGGTCCCGAAGCAGACGATCAGCGAGGCGACCACCACCCAGCCGCGATAGTTGGGCAGGAACATGAAGCCGAGATTGGTGCCGCCGGAAAGCAGCGGCGGCACGGCGTAGGCGTTTCCCGAGACGCCGTAATAGTAGCGGAATATGCCTTCGAGCACGAGCGCGAGACCGAAGGTGAAGAGCAGGCCGTAGAGCGGATCGAGATCGTACAGCCTCGACAGTGCCAGGCGCTCGACGACGATGCCGAAGACGCCGACGATCAGCGGCGCGAGGATCAAAGCGGGCCAATAGCCGATGCCGAGATGGGTGAGAAGCAGATAGCCGACGAAGGCGCCGAACATATACTGGGCGCCATGGGCGAAATTGATGACGCGCAGCAGGCCGAATATGACGGCCAGGCCGAGGCTCAGCATGGCGTAGAACGAGCCGTTGATCAGCCCGACCAGCAGCTGTCCGAGGAAGGCCTGAACGGGGATTCCGAAGATCATCGTCATGGCGCCATCATACACCCAGGACTTCGTGCAGCAGCGTCATGCGGTCCGGCAGTTCGCCGACCGGAAACCCTGCCACGACCTTGCCGTGCTCCATCAGATAGAATCGGTCGGCGACGCGGCTGGCGAAGCGGAAGTTCTGCTCGACCAGCAGGATCGTCATGCCGCGCTTTTTCAACGTCGCCAGCAACTCGCCGATGCGCTGCACGATGACGGGCGCGAGACCCTCCGTCGGCTCGTCGAGAAGCAGCATTTTCACGCCGGTTCTCAACATCCGCGCAATCGCCAGCATCTGCTGTTCGCCGCCCGACAGCCTGGTGCCGGGACTGTTGCGCCGCTCCTTCAGATTGGGGAAGAGTTCGAATATTTCCTCGACGCTCATGCCGCCCTCGGCGACGACCGGTGGCAGCACCAGGTTCTCGTCCACGGTCAGCGTCGCGAAGATGCCGCGTTCCTCCGGCACGAAGCCGATTCCTTGATGGGCGGTGCGGTGCAGCGGCACCCGCATCAGATCCTTGCCGTCGAAAGCGATCCGGCCGGTTCGCTTGCGGATCAGCCCCATGATGGAGCGAAGCGTCGTCGTCTTGCCTACGCCGTTGCGGCCAAGCAGCGTGACCGTCTCGCCGGCAAACACCTCCAGATCGACGCCGTGCAGCGCATGACCCTCACCATACCAGGCGTTGAGACCGCTGACCGCAAGCAGGGGCGCGGCGCTAGTCATCGGCGGTGCCCATATAAGCGACCCTCACGCGTTCGTCGCGGCTGACGGTGGCGTAGTCGCCGGCCGCCAGCACCTCGCCACGCTGCATGACCGTTATCCAGTCGCAAAGGTCGGCGACGACAGTCAGATTGTGCTCGACCATCAGCACGGCGCGATCCCGTGCCACCGAGCGGATGAGGTCGGAAACCGTGGCCACATCCTCATGTCCCATGCCGGCCATCGGCTCATCCAGCAGCAGTACTTTCGGATCGAGCGCCAGTGTCGTGGCGATCTCGAGCACGCGTTTCCTGCCATAGGAAAGATCGCCGGCAAGCCTGTTCCTGGCGTCGTCGAGACCGACCGACCGCAGCAGTTCCTCGGCGCGCGGCGTCAGCCGATCGAGCGCCGCGAGCGAGCGCCAGAACTGGACGCTGAGCCCGCCCGGCCGCTGCAGCGCGACGCGCACATTGTCGAGTACGCTGAGGTGCGGAAAAATCGCCGATATCTGGAACGAGCGCACCAGACCCATGCGCGCGACCCTGGCCGGCGAGGTTCGGGTGATGTCGTGGCCGAGCAGTTCGATCCTGCCGCTGGTCGGCGCCAGGAACTTGGTGAGCAGATTGAAGACGGTCGTCTTGCCGGCGCCGTTGGGTCCGATCAGCGCATGGATGTTGCCATGGCGGACATCGAGATCGACATTTTTGACGGCGACGAAGCCGGCAAAGTCGCGCCGCAACCCGCGGGCGGAAAGCACCACATGCGGCTCGTTCGCGTTCACCTCAGGCGGCGCCATGGCCGCGCCGATCACTGGCTGGCCGTCGAACAGCCACTTTCCTTCTCGCTGAGGAAGGCCTCGTTGCCGGGAATGGTGGCGAGGTATTTGTAGTAGTCCCACTCCTTGGTGCTCTCGGCTGGCGACTTGACCTGATAAAGATACATGTCGTGAATCATGTTGCCGTCCGCCTGCACCTTGCCGTTGGCCGTAAAGACGTCGTTCACCGGCATCGAATGCAGTTGCTTGGCGACGGCTTCGGTCTCGTCGGTGCCGGCCTTGTCGATCGCCTTGAGGTATTGCGTCACCGCCGAATATGTCGCTGCCTGGATCATGTTCGGCATGCGGTTCGTGCGCTTGGAAAAGCGCTGCGCGAATTCGCGGCTCTTGTCATCGCGATCCCAGTAAAAGCCCTCGGTCAGCACGACGCCTTGCGCCGCCTGAAGGCCCAGCCCATGCACCTCGGCCAGAGTGAAGAGAAGTGCGGCGAGACGCTGGCCGCCCTGGACGATGCCGAATTCGGCCGCCTGTTTGATGGAGTTGGAAGTGTCGAGGCCGGCATTGGCCAGCCCGATGACCTTGGCGCCCGACGATTGCGCCTGCAGCAGGAAGGACGAATAATCGGTCGCCCCCAGGGGATAACGCACTTCGCCCAGCACCTTGCCGCCGTGGCTTTCGACGAACTTCGCGGTCTGCTCCTTCAGCGAATAGCCGAATGCATAGTCGACGGTGACGAAGAACCAGCTGTCGCCGCCCTGCTGCACCAGTGAGCCGCCGGTTCCCACCGCCTGCGAGTGGGTGTCATAGGCCCAGTGGAAACCGTAGGGCGAGCACTGCTTACCGGTCAGCTCCGTGGTCGCCGCACCGGTAACGATGTCGATCTTCTTCTTCTCCTTGGAAATGCCCTGGACGGCGAGCGCGACCGAAGAGGTGGTCAGTTCCATGATGGCATCGACCTGTTCGGTGTCATACCACTGCCGCGCAATGTTGGAGGCTATGTCAGGCTTGTTCTGGTGGTCGGCGCTGATGATTTCGACCGGCGCTCCCTGCACCTTGCCGCCGAAATCCTCGACCGCCATCTTGGCGGCCTCGACCGACCATTTGCCGCCAAAATCGGCATAGACGCCCGACTGGTCGTTGAGGATACCGATCTTGACCTTGCCATCGGAAATCTCGGCACCCGAAGCGGAGCTTGCAATAGCGGCGAGAAGGGCGGCAGAAACGAAATAGCATGCCTTCATGGTCTACTTCCTCCCATCACGATGAAGCGGACCGGCCCTCCACGATCAATCATCGGCAAGACGAACATTAGGAAGATGAGCATGATCGGCAAGAGGCCACTGCGCATTTCATGGCCGAAGCGGCGCACTTTGGCGCCATTACGCGGACAATGCGGACACAGACCGAGATACAGGATGGCGACACCGGGCGCGCGCTGCAACTCCATCAACAGATCGAGCACCCCGGCCTGCCGTCGCGGTTTGGTTGCTGCCGGCTATCTGGCCGCCGGCCTTTGACTGTGTTGGCGGGCATAGGCAACACAGGCATCCACCGTGCTGACGCACAGCGCGTCGCGCCTGTTCGGCAGATTGTTGTCGCCGGCGTAGGCGACTTCGGCGACGCGGCCGTCGACCATGCGAATTTGCGTGTCGCAATAACCGCCGGGAGCGACATTGACGGAACCGCCGACCGCCGGGATCGCGCCGACCGCCAGGGTTGGAACGACAATGCTTAGATTGCCGCGCTGAACGATGCGCTTGTAGGTCCAAATCTGGCCCGAGCGGCCAGCGTCCGCGGTGGCGGTTGGAAACCCGGCGCACATTCGAACGTCGGCTTCGCTGAGACCGACCATCTCCTTGCGGGCCGCCGACGCTGTGGGGTCAGCCTTGGCCATGCGTGACGTATCGTCGGGAACGACGCAGGAAGACAGGATACCGGCGAAGAGAACAGGAATGGCGAGCTTTCGAATCCAGGAAAATGTCATACCGACTGTCGGATTTGCATGGCCCCCGCCGCTTCTTTACCTAGGCAAACAGGCTATCGGATCAACCCGTGCAGCTTCACGAAAAAGTTGCCATGGCTGGATCATGGCCGGCCACTGGGACGTGCGCCGGGGTGGTGGTCGGAAACCGGACGTGAGCCGCAAGGGTCGCATCCATGATCATCCGGTCACCGCCCCCGCAACTGCTTCCGCCACCAGCGGCCGGGCGTCTCCCACTCGTGCGAAAGAATCGTAAAAGGCGGCGGGTCGTCGATGCTGTGTGCACCGCTGCGGTCGGCCGAAGCCGTCCTGTTCTCTCTTCGTTGAAATTTTTGAGAGAATATTCCTGGCTGTGGTGGGAACGGCGAAATGCGTTCTTTGATATAATCGATAGAATTTATGACGATGCGACCAAGGCTTAGGCAGTCCGCCTGGCCGCGATGACTTCACAACCGCAGAGATCAATCATGACCGACTTCAAAAACACTTCGCCCTCTTCCCTCTGGTCACCCCTAAGCCGGCGCAGTGGCCTTGCTCTGCTGTTTGCCTCGGCCGTCGCGATTGGCAGCCTGTTGGCGCCCGGCGCGTCGTTCGCCGAAGACAAGAAGGCGATCAAGGTCGGCATCATCAGCGGCGAAGACGAGGATGTGTGGCGGGTCGTAGTCGCCCAGGCTGCCGAAAAGGGCCTCGCCATCGAGACCGTGGTGTTCAACGACTACACCCAACCCAACGAGGCGCTGGAGCGTGGCGAGATCGACGCCAACGCCTTCCAGCACCAGCCCTATCTCGACAACCAGATCAAGACTCAAGGGTATCACATCGTCCGCGTCGGCTACACCGGCGTATGGCCGATCGGTCTCTACTCGAAGAAGTACACCAAGGTCGCCGAGCTGCCCGAGGGCGCGGTCATCGGCGTTCCGAACGACCCCTCCAATGAAGGCCGGGCGCTGCGCGTCTTGCAGAATGAAGGCGTGGTCAAGCTGAAAGACGCCACCGGCATCTTGGCCACCACTGCCGACATCGCGGAAAATCCCAAGAAGGTCCAAATCAAGGAGTTGGACGCAGGCATCGTTGGACGCTCGGTTGAGGATCTCGACGCTGCCGTGGTCAACACCGATTGGGCGCTAAAAAGCGGCCTGACGCCGGAAAACCGCATCGCGCAGGAGCCCATTGCCGACAATCCGTACCGCAACTTCATCGCGGTGAAGTCCGGCAACGAGAATGAGGCCTGGGTGAAAACGCTGGTGGCTTCGTACCAGAACGAGGCGGTGAAAGCCGAGTTCGACAAGGTCTACAAGGGCACCGGCCTCAGCGCCTATTGAGGACATACAGGCGCTCAAGCGTCTGCTTTGACAGCAAGGCGGTCCGCGCCACGCGCGGGCCGCACTCGTATTTTCAGGATCCGCCCATGAACCAGCACTTTACCTCGACCGTCGAGACCGCGGAGCAGGCCGGCGCAACACAGCAAGATGTCGTGCGCCTTGTCGAGCTTAAACGCCGCTTCGGTGTCACGGCAGCGCTCGACGGTATCTCGCTGACGGTGCGCAAGGGCGAGATCCTCGGCATTATCGGTCGCAGCGGCGCCGGCAAGTCGACGCTGATCCGCTGCCTGAACGGCCTGGAGCGGCCCGATTCGGGCGGCGTGTTCATCGAGGGCCGCGAGATCAGCCGGCTCGGCGAGCGCGACCTGCAGCCGCTGCGCCGGCGCATCGGCATGATCTTCCAGCATTTCAACCTGCTGTCGGCCAAGACCGTCGAGGACAATGTAGCGCTGCCGCTCAAGATCGAAGGCCGCCCGAAGGCCGAGCGGCTGGCGCGCGCGGCCGAGCTGCTCGATCTCGTCGGCCTGTCGGAGAAAGCCAAAGCCTATCCGGCCTTGCTGTCGGGTGGCCAGAAGCAGCGCGTCGGCATCGCCAGGGCGCTTGCGGCGCGCCCGGCGCTGTTGCTATCGGACGAGGCCACATCGGCGCTCGATCCGGAGACGACGCGGTCGATCCTTGCCCTGCTGAAAGACATCAACCGGCGGCTTGGCCTGACCATCCTTTTGATCACCCACGAAATGGAGGTGATCCGCTCGATCGCCGACCGGGTGGCGGTGATCGACGCCGGGCGCATCGTCGAGGAAGGGCCGGTCTGGTCGGTGTTTGCCGATCCGCGCTCCGAGATTACGCGGAGCCTGCTCGGCGCCATCCGGCCGCAGCTTCCGGCCGAACTGGCGGCCCGGCTGCTGCCGGCGGCCGGCGCGGAGACGATCCTGCGCGTCGATGTAGCCGGCGAAGCGGCAAGCGGCCCGCTGCTGTCAGACCTTGCCATCGCCGTTCCAGGTGCCTTCCGCCTCGTCCATGGCGGCATCGACCACATCCAGCAGCAGCCGGTCGGGACGCTGTTCCTTTCGGTTCCCGGCAGCGATGCAAGCCATCTCGCCGACATCATCACATTCCTGAAGGCCCGCCAGGCGCGGGTGGAGGTGCTTGGCCATGTCGCCAATCCTGTTTGAGCTTCTGCTGCGTTCGATCTGGGAGACGGTGCTGATGACGGCCGCCTCCGGCCTCATCTCGCTGGTCTTCGGCCTGCCGCTCGGCCTGGCCTTGATTGCCACCGAACGCGGCGGCATTGCCGAAAGCCTGTGGGTGAATCGCGCGCTGGGTGCCGTCCTCAACGGCTTCCGCTCGGTGCCCTTCATCATCCTTCTGGTGGCGCTGATCCCGGTGACACGACTGATCGTGGGCACCTCGATCGGCACGTGGGCGGCGATCGTGCCGCTGTCGATCGCCGCCACGCCCTATTACGCGCGCATCGCAGAAGTGTCGCTGCGCGAGGTCGATCATGGTTTGATCGAAGCGGCCCGCGCCATGGGCGGCAATCGCTGGACGATCATCCGCGAGGTGCTAGTGCCCGAAGTCCTGCCCGGCATCGTCGCCGGCTTCACCGTGACGCTGGTGACCCTGATCGGCGCCTCGGCCATGGCCGGCGCCATCGGCGCCGGCGGCCTCGGCGACCTCGCCATCCGCTACGGCTACCAACGTTTTGAGACGTCAGTCATGATCGCCGTGGTCATCGTACTGATCATCCTGGTCTGCGGCATCCAGTGGGTGGGGGACAGGCTTGTGGCGCGGCTGGATCGGCGGGGGTAAGCGGAGCCGGTAGTTGGGATTGGCCGAGGCTTCCCCAACTTCGTCGTCCACGGGCGGAGCAGCCGCGAAGCGGCGTCGCGGCATCCGGCCCTTTGATGTCCATCTCGTTTCCGTCTCCGCCGCGCGCCTTAAGCCCGCAGACTTCTTGCGCTCAACGGCGATCTCGAACATCCGTCTTTTCGGTCGTTTCGCTGTTAGCGGGCGCGCTGCTTGTCCGTCGCCTTCCGGTCGACCGCGAGCTCGCCCACCGACAGGACGACGCCGAATTTTTCGCTGGCTTCCGCAGGCGTATAATATCCCAGCGCCACATCGCGCAGCACCAGATCGGCATCCCGCTCGCGCGGATCGCCATAGCCGCCACCACCCGGCGTGCCGACCCTGACCCGATCTCCCGCTTTCAGCGCGATGTCCTGCTCCTTGGACAGATGCAGTGGTACATGTTCCTCGCCATTGCGGAAAACGGTAACGGTGTTGACCGCGCCGTCCTCACCGCCGAGTGCGCCTTGCGGGCCGAAACGGCCGTGATCCATGACGAAGGAGGCGCGCGCGTCGCCGCGCAGGATCTCAACCTCATAAGCTAGGCCAAAGCCGCCGCGATGCTTGCCGGCGCCGCCCGAGCCTTCGCGCAAGGCATAGTGGCGGTAGAGCACCGGGAATGCCTGTTCCATGATCTCGACCGGCGGCGACTTGGAGATGCCGATGGTCGAGCAGCCATTGGTCAAGCCGTCATGACTTGAATTGCCGCCATAGCCGCCGCCGGAGATCTGGTACATGACGTAGTCGCGGCCGCGCGCCGGGTCGTTGCCGCCGAGCGCGAAATTGCCGCTGGAGCCGGCCGGGGCCGCCGTCACCTTGTCCGGCACTGCCTGCACCATGGCCGCGAACACCGCCTCGGCGATGCGCTGCGACACTTCGGCGGCGCAACCCGATACGGGTCGCGGGTATTTCGCGTCGAGGAAAGTGCCTTCCGGGCGCTTGACGATCAGCGGTTCAAACGCGCCGGCGCTGATCGGCACATCGGAGAAAATGTGGCGCATGGCGAGATAGACCGACGACAGGGTCGTCGCCAGCACGCTGTTCATCGGCCCGGCGCACGGTTTCGACGAGCCGGAGAAATCGAAGGTCAGCGTATCGCCCTGCTTCTCGATGGCGAGCGCGATGGTCAGCGGCTCGTTGACCACCCCGTCGGAGTCGACGAACGCCTCGGAACTGTAGGTGCCGTCGGGGATGGCCACTATGTTGGCACGCATCTGCTCGGCGGCGCGGCGACGCAATTCGGCGATCGCCTCGACAACAGTTTCGTCGCCGTAACGATCCAGGATTCCGTTGAGCCGGTCCTGGCCGATCAGCAGCGCTGCGGCCTGGGCCCTGATGTCGCCGATGCGCTGGTCGGCGACGCGGATGTTGTTGCAGATAATGGCGTAGATCTCCGCGTCGAGCACGCCCTTCTTGAACAGCTTGACCGGCGGCAGCCGCAGCCCTTCCTGCTCGACTGCCGTTGCCGATGCGGAAAACCCGCCCGGCACGGAGCCGCCAATGTCGGGCCAGTGGCCGGTGTTGGACAGCCAGCAGAATATCTTGCCATTGCGATAGACCGGCATGGCAAAGCGCACATCCATCAGATGGGTGCCGCCGAGATACGGATCGTTGACGATGTAGATGTCGCCTGGGTCCGGGGCCAAGCAGCGGCCATCGGCGATCATCTCGATCACCGTCCTGGTCGAATACTGCATGACACCCACGAACACCGGCAGGCCCTGGCTGCCTTGCGCGATCAGCGAACCGTCGACGGCCGAATAGATGCCGTCGGAGCGGTCGTTGGCCTCGGCGATCACAGGCGAGAACGCAGCGCGCGAAAAGGTCAGGTCCATCTCGTCGCAGACCTGCTGCAGCGCCGCCTGAAGGACCGAAAGCGTGATGGCGTCGAGTTTTTCCATCTCAGGCCTCGCCAATATCGATGATGATGTTGCCGTCGGCGTCGCAGCGTGCGCAGTCGCCGGGTTCGAGCACAGTGGTGGCATCCATCTGTTCGAGGATTGCCGGTCCTTCGATGATCGCATCTAACGGCAGTTTTTCGCGTGCGTATACCGGCGTGTCGTGCCAGCGGCCGGCATACCAGACCGGCCGGATTTCGCGTCGCGCCTCGTCGAGTGTCTTGGTGCGCCCCGCCGGATCGATCAACCGCGACAGATCGATCGCCGGCCTGACGCCGGTCACCGAGGTGTTGAGATTGACGAGGTTGGCGCGGATTTCCGGCAATTCGACCTTGAAGCGGGCGAAATAGGCCTTTTCGAAAAGCTGCTGCAGCGTCGCCCGCGTCACCGATGACGACGGCAGCGCCACGTTGATGATGTGGGTCTGGCCGACGAACTGCATGTCGGCGGAGTGGGTGACGCGGATCGTCTCCGGCTTCACCGCTTCCTTGCCGATCAGCTCCTCGCCTTCGTTTCGGTGCCGTTCCAATACGGCGTGAAGCTGGGCTTCGTCGAGCACCGACACTGGCTGGTTGATCGTGTTGACGAAGTCGTGCCGCAGATCGGCAACGACGCAGCCGAGCGCGTTGGTGATGCCTGGCCGCGCCGGCACCAACACCTTGGGCAGGCCGAGTTCACGCGCCAGGGCGGTGGCATGCAGCGGGCCGGCGCCGCCAAAGGCGAACAGCGCGAAATCGCGTGGATCATGGCCGCGCGAGACCGAGACCATGCGGATGGCGCCGGCCATCTTCATGTTGCCCAGCCGCAGCACCGCACCCGCTGCCTCGACGCCGGACAGGCCGGTCGCCTTGCCGATCTTGTCCTCGAAGATGCCGGTGACGTACTCGACGGTGACCGGATTTTCGACCGCGAGCAGCTTCTTCGGCGCCAGCCGGCCGAGCACCAGATTGGCGTCGGTGATGGTCGGTTCCAGGCCGCCGCGCCCGTAGCAGATCGGGCCGGGATTGGCGCCGGCACTTTCCGGACCGATCTGGATCAGGCCGGCCGCATCGACGCGGGCGATCGAGCCGCCGCCGGCGCCGACCGTGTGCACCGCCACCATCGGCACATGGATCGGCATCGCGTATTCGATCTCGATCTCGTTCGAAACAGCCGGCTCGGCGTTGCGGATCAGCGCCACGTCGGTCGAGGTGCCGCCCATGTCGTAGGTGACGAGGTTTTCGAAGCCGGCGCGCTTGCCCGTATAGGCGGCGGCGATGACACCTGAGGCCGGGCCGGACATGACAGTCTTGGCCGATTCACGTGTGACGAAGCGGGCCGAGATCATGCCGCCATTGCCGTTCATGATCAGGAAATCGCGGGCATAGCCCTTTGCACCCAGCTCCGTGCGCAGCCGTTCGACATAGCGCTCGAGGATCGGCTGCACCGAGGCATTGACCGAAGCGGTGACGCCGCGCTCGAATTCGCGCGCTTCCGACAGCAGCGCATGGCCCGCCGTGATGTAGCCGTTCGGCCAGAATTCGGCGGCGATTTCGGCGGCGCGGCGCTCATGCGTCGGGTTGGCGTAGGAATGCAGAAAATGGATGACGAGGGATTCGCAGCCGGCCGCGATCAGCGTCTGCACGGCGTCGCGCATTTCCGCCTCGTCGAGCGGCGTGCGGATCGCGCCCGACGCTTCGACGCGCTCCGAGACTTCGAGCCTGAGATTGCGCGGGATGATCGGCACGAAGCTGCCGGTCATGCCATAGGCCTGCGGCCGCGTGCGCCGGCCAAGCTCGATCACATCGCGAAAACCGCGCGTGGTGATCATGCCGGTTTTCGCCAGCCGGCGCTCGAGCACCGCATTGGTGGTGGTGGTCGTGCCATGCACGATGAGGTCGATGCTGTCGATGGCAAATCCGGTGGCGCCGAGTGCCGAAACGACGCCGAAGGCCTGGTTGTTGACCGTGGTCGGAGTCTTGGCGATATGCACCCGGCCGCCGTCGCGCCCGTCGATCAAGAGCAGGTCGGTGAAGGTCCCGCCGACATCTATGCCGGCAACGACATTTCCAAGGGAATCGCGCGCTTGCGCTGAAAAATTCTCTTCCATCGTCGAAACCCGAAATGCGCGGACTACGGATATGCGTCAGTTTGGAAAGCTGTTTTAAGGGAGCATCTTGACGCAAATATCGTTTGTATACTAATAAATTCGGGACACAAGAGCTTGCCGCTTTGGAGTGTGCGAACAGCACGCCGGAACCTGAATGGTTCGGGCGCGCAGGTGAAGGTTTGGCGCCCGCATCCACAGTTGGGCCAGAAGGTTGGATTTGATGAACACCACATCCGCTCTCAACATCGTCGGCGCCCGCCCGCTGCAGTTTCCGATTCCGGCCAACGTCTATGCCGAAACCGTCGTCTCGGTGAAGCACTACACCGACCGGCTGTTCTCGTTCCGCATCACCCGTCCGCAGTCGCTGCGCTTCCGCTCCGGCGAGTTCGTCATGATCGGCCTGCCCAATGCTGAGAAACCGGTATACCGCGCCTATTCGGTGGCAAGCCCGGCCTGGGACGAAGAGCTGGAATTCTTCTCGATCAAGGTGCCGGACGGCCCGCTGACCTCGGAATTGCAGAAGATCCAGGTCGGCGACACGGTCATCATGCGCCCGAAGTCGACCGGCACGCTGGTGATCGACGCGCTGACGCCCGCCAAGCGGCTGTTCATGATCTCGACCGGCACTGGCATCGCGCCCTTCGCCAGCCTGCTGCGCGATCCCGATACCTACGAGAAGTTCGATCAGCTGATCCTGACCCACACTTGCCGCGACAATGCCGAACTGACTTATGGGCAGGAGCTGGTGGCTGCACTGGAGAGCGACCCGTTGATCGGCGAGCTGACCGCCGGCCGCGTCACGCTCTACAATTCCACGACCCGCGAAGAATCGCCGTGTATGGGCCGCATCACCGCGCTGATCGGCTCCGGCAAGTTCTACAGCGATCTCGGCATCGACAAGCTCAATCCGGAAACCGACCGCATCATGATCTGCGGCTCGATGCACATGCTGAAGGATGTCAAGGAACTGGCCGAAAGCCTCGGCTTCGTCGAAGGCTCGCTGAGCCATCCGGCGACCTTCGTCGTCGAGCGCGCCTTCGTCGGCTAGGCCTGGGCCGGCGACATCTTAATTTTACATTTTGACCATGCGGTCAAAAATCAGCTGCTCCGGTAGCCTTTTTCAGCTATGACGGCCCAAAGGACTCGTGAAGTATAACTTCGCGAGCTATCTTCGTGCGTATCGTCCAAAAGAGTCGAGCGGTCTTGGGAAAGCGATACGCGCCAAGGCATAAGCGCACGCCGCTGAATGAAAGGGCAGGAGATGAGCAGCACAATCCGCGAAGCCGATCTCGGCACCAAGGTGACACCGTTGCCCGCGCGTGCCGCCGCCAACACAGCCGTTCCGCCGGACCATCGCATCGCGCGCAATCCCGGCATGAAGCTCGACCTCGGCTTCATGGAATCGGTGCGCAGCGTCAACCGTTCGGCGCTGGAACGGCGCGTCGCCAGCCTGACCAAGCGGCGCTCGATCAAGGCCGACAACCAGGCGGCCTGGCTGCTGCGCGCGGTTGCCTGCATGGATCTGACGACGCTGAATTCCAACGACACCGAGGAGCGCGTGCGCCGGCTCTGCGCCAAGGCGATCAATCCGTTCCGCCGCGACATCGTCGAAGGCCTCGGCATAGCCGATGAAAAGATCCACCCGGCCGCCGTCTGCGTCTACCATCCCTTCGTCGCCACCGCCGTCGAGGCCGTGCGCGGCACCGGCATCCATGTCGCCGCCGTTTCCACTGCCTTTCCGCATGGCCTTGCACCGCTCACCACCCGTCTGCAGGAGATCGAGGCTTCGGTGCGCGACGGCGCCGACGAGATCGATGTCGTCATTCCGCGCGGCCTGGTGTTCGGTGCCAAGTGGCGGGAGCTCTACAATGAGATCGTCTCGATGCGCGCCGCCTGCGGCGATGCGCATCTGAAGGTCATCCTCGGCACGGGCGACCTCGCGACGCTGCGCAATGTCATGCTGGCCTCGATGGTGGCGATGATGGCCGGCGCCGATTTCATCAAGACCTCGACCGGCAAGGAAAGCGTCAACGCGACGCTGCCCGTCGGCCTCGCCATGGTGCGCGCCATCAGGGCCTATTTCGAGGAAACCGGCTACCTCATAGGCTTTAAGCCGGCCGGCGGCATTTCCACCGCCAAGGCTTCGCTCGACTGGCTGGTGCTGATGAAGGAAGAACTCGGCCGGCCGTGGCTGGAACCGGACCTGTTCCGCTTCGGTGCGTCCAGCCTCTTGACCGACATCGAGCGTCAGCTCGAACATCACTTGACCGGTCACTATTCGGCCAATCATCGCCACGCAATGGCTTGAGCACCCCACCCCGATCGGCCTTGCCGATCGACCCCTCCCTGCAGGGAGGGTGAAGGAGGCACCTGATGAACATTCTCGACCGCTATCACGCCATGGATTACGGCCCGGCGCCGGAAGCCCGCAACGAGGCTGATGCCTGGCTTGCCGCCCGCGACTTTTCCAAGGCGCTGTTCATCGATGGTACCTGGAAGGCCGCATCCGGCGGCAAGAGCTTCGAGACCAGCGAGCCATCCTCCGGCAAGCTGCTGGCCAAGATCTCCGATGCCAGGGCCGCCGATATCGACGCGGCGGTTGCGGCGGCCGCCAAGGCGTTGCCCAAGTGGAGCGCCAGTTCAGGCTATGTCAGGGCGAAAGTGCTTTATGCCATCGGCCGTGCCATGCAGCGCCATCAGCGCCTGTTCGCGGTGCTTGAGACAATCGACAATGGCAAGCCGATCCGCGAAAGCCGCGATATCGACGTGCCGCTGGCGATCCGTCATTTCATCCACCATGCCGGCTGGGCACAGGCGCTGGACAGGGATTTCCCCGGCCACAAGGGTGTCGGCGTCGTCGGCCAGATCATCCCGTGGAACTTTCCGCTGCTGATGCTGGCCTGGAAGATCGCGCCGGCGCTCGCCGCGGGTTGTACGGTGGTGCTGAAGCCGGCCGAGTTCACGCCGCTGACATCAATCCTGTTCGCCGAGATCTGCGAGCGCGCCGGCGTGCCGAAAGGCCTCGTCAACATCGTTCAGGGCGGCCCGGAAGCGGGCGCCGCCATCGTCAACCACCCCGGCGTCCAGAAGATCGCCTTCACCGGCTCATCCGAAGTCGGCAAGATCATCCGCAAGGCAACCGCCGGCTCGGGCAAGAAACTGTCGCTGGAACTCGGCGGCAAGTCGGCCTTCATCGTCTTCGAGGACGCCGATCTCGACAGCGCCGTCGAAGGCCTGGTCGACGGCATCTGGTTCAACCAGGGCCAGGTCTGCTGCGCCGGCTCGCGCCTGCTGGTCCAGGAAGGCATCGCCGACGCCCTGATCGCCAAGGTCAAGACGCGAATGAGCCGCCTACGCGTCGGCAGCCCGCTCGACAAGAACACCGATATCGGCCCGCTGGTTGATTTGACCCAGCTCGACCGGGTCAAGGGTCTGGTCGCCGAAGGCGCCAGACAAGGCGCCGTCTGCTGGCAGCCGGATGCGGCGCTGCCGTCCTCCGGCCATTATCATCTGCCGACGCTCGCCACCGGTGTTTCACCGGCTAATATTCTTGCTCAAGAGGAAGTGTTCGGCCCGGTGCTGGCGACCATGACCTTCCGCAACACTGAGGAAGCAATCGAGCTCGCCAACAACACGCGCTACGGGCTCGCCGCCTCGGTATGGAGCGAGAACGTCAACCTCGCTTTGCATGTCGCGCCGCAACTGAAGGCCGGCGTCGTCTGGGTCAACGGCACCAACATGTTCGATGCCGCCTGTGGTTTTGGCGGCTACCGCGAGAGCGGTTTCGGCCGCGAGGGCGGACGGGAAGGCATGTTCGAATATATCACGGCGAAACTGCCGCTTGGCCCGGTGATCAAGCCGGCGGCGATCTCGGCGCAGCCTGTCGAGCAGGCGGACGGTTCGACCATCGACCGCACGGCGAAGCTGTTCATCGGCGGCAAGCAAATTCGGCCGGATGGCAATTACTCGCTTGCCATCGCCACCGCCAAGGGCAAGCTTGCCGGCGAGGTCGGCCTCGGCAGCCGCAAGGACATCCGCGATGCCGTTTCTGCGGCGCGGGCCTGCAAGGGCTGGCCGGATGCGACCGCCTATAACAGGTCCCAGGTGCTTTATTATCTGGCTGAAAATCTTTCCGGCCGTGCCGACGAGTTCTCGGCGCGCCTCGTGCAGCTCACGGGCGTCACCGCCAAGGCCGCGCGCGAGGAGGTCGACCAGTCGATCGAGCGGCTGTTCCTCTATGCCGGCCTTGCCGACAAGTTCGAGGGCCGCGTGCACCAGCCGCCGGCGCGTGCCGTGACACTGGCCCTGCACGAGCCGGTCGGCGTCGTCGGCATCGTCGCGCCTGACACCTCGCCGCTGCTCGGCCTGATCTCGCTGGTCGCACCGGCGCTGGCCATGGGCAACACCGTGGTCGCGGTGCCTTCGGAAAGATACCCGCTGCTGGCCACGGACCTCTATCAGGTCATCGAATATTCCGACGTTCCGGCCGGCGCCATCAACATCGTCACCGGCCGCACGGCGGAACTTGCCGGCGTGCTGGCCAAGCACGACGACGTCGACGGGCTCTGGGTGTTCGCCGATGCCGAGACCTGCGCCAAGGCGGAGGCCGACTCCATCGGCAACCTCAAGCGGGTCTGGAGCGGCAATGGCCGCGGCCTCGACTGGGCGTCCGACGAGGCCGCCGGCGATGCTTTCCTGCGCCGCGCCGTCGAGGTCAAGAATGTCTGGGTGCCTTACGGGGATTGAGCCACGTGGCTATCCGCGATGGTGATCGTATTCGGACTTGACGCCCGGATGCATGTTCTTTAACGAGAAAAAACATCTTTATCTGTGAGTTGATGACGCGCAGGCCGCATGATGATGGCTGACTGGCACATGACGCCCCGGCCGGCTGCCGATAGACCCTAACGATGCCAAGCGGACGAGGAGAACAGCATGGCGGATCTGGCAGGCAAGGTCGTTGTCATCACGGCAGCGGCGCAAGGCATCGGCAAGGCGAGCGCGCTGGCGTTCGCCAAGGCAGGCGCCGTGGTCCACGCCACAGACATCAACGAAGCGCTGCTGGCTGAGCTCGCCAAGACCACCGGCATCAAGACCCGCAAGCTGGACGTGCTCAATGACGAGGCCGTCAACGCGGCCTTTGCCGAGATCGGCATCGTCGACGTCCTCTTCAATTGCGCCGGCTTCGTCCATTCCGGCTCGATCCTGGAGATGAAGGATGCCGATCTCGATTTCGCCTTCAACCTCAATGTCCGCGCCATGATCCGCACCGTGCGGGCCGTGCTGCCCGGCATGCTGGAGCGCGGCGACGGATCGATCATCAACATGTCCTCGGTCGCCGGCGCCGGCAAAGGCGTGCCCAACCGCTTCGCCTATGGTGTCACCAAGGCCGCCGTCATCGGCCTGACCAAGGCGATCGCCGCTGACTATGTCGGCAAGGGCATACGCTGCAACGCCATTTGCCCCGGCACGGTCGAGAGCCCCTCGCTGCAGGACCGCATGCACGCGCAAGGCGATTACGATGCCGCCCGCGCCGCCTTCATCGCCCGCCAGCCGATGGGCCGGCTCGGCACGCCGGAGGAAATCGCCGATCTCGCCGTTTATCTGGCGGGCGCCACCTATACGTCCGGACAGGCCTACAATATCGACGGCGGCTGGTCGATCTAGGGTGCTCTCCTAGCGGAAAAGCAGGTTGCTTCCGCACTTGCCCGGCCACTATCCACTGGCAAGGTTCCGCCGGCCCTGGAACCACGTCGTCGCGGCGACGGAGCGAATTGTAATCGGCCGATGGCCGCAATCAGGAGAAGTATCTAGATGAAACTGCTGCGCTATGGCGAGGTGGGAAGCGAGCGCCCAGGTCTGCTCGATACGGATGGCACCATCCGCGATCTCTCCGCTCATGTCGCCGACATCGGTGGCAAGGCGCTGGACCCGGCCTTGCTGGCTGATCTGGCCAAGCTCGATCCGAAGTCGCTGCCGGCGGTTTCCGGCAGCCCGCGCCTCGGCGCTTGCGTCGCCGGCACCGGCAAATTCATTTGCATCGGTCTCAACTATTCCGACCATGCCGCCGAAACCGGCGCCACCGTGCCGCCGGAACCGATCATCTTCATGAAGGCAAGCTCGGCCATTGTCGGGCCGGATGACGACGTGCTGATCCCGCGCGGCTCAGACAAGACCGATTGGGAAGTCGAACTGGCCGTGGTCATCGGCAGAAAAGCCAAATATGTCAGCGAAGCTGACGCCCTGGACTATGTTGCCGGCTACAGCGTTGCTCACGATGTGTCGGAACGCGCCTTCCAGGCCGAGCGGCAGGGCCAGTGGACCAAGGGAAAGTCCTGCGACACCTTCGGCCCCACCGGCCCATGGCTGGTGACCAAGGACGAGATCGCCGACCCGCAGAACCTGAAGATGTGGCTGACGGTCAACGGCAAGACGATGCAGAACGGCTCGACCAGGACCATGGTCTACGGCGTCAAGTACCTGGTGTCCTATCTCAGCCAGTTCATGTCGCTGCACCCCGGCGACATCATCTCGACCGGCACGCCGCCCGGCGTTGGCCTCGGCATGAAGCCGCCGGTATTCCTCAAGGCTGGTGATGTGGTGGAGCTCGGCATCGAAGGGCTCGGCCAGCAGAAGCAGACGTTCAAGGCGGACGTGTAGGTTTCTCTGTTCCCTTCGGGAATGAGAACAGGAAGGGGCGAATTCGCGCCTTTCCTCTCCCCCGTCGATCGGGGGAGAGGTGTCGAGCGAAACACGCCCGAGTGGGGGTCGACCCCCCGGGGAGATTTAAGCTCTTGCTGTCGAAAGCCTCGACACAGCTACTCCGCCGCTTCCAGCTTCGCGATGCGACGGCTCTGCCTGGCTTGCTCGTCA